>DAIOHI010000219.1:0-4963 GCA_036744815.1 Paludibacteraceae bacterium | reverse complement strand
AATTCTAATTCATTCAATAGCGAATCGCTTCCTACCACGTCCACATCGCATTGAAAGAATTCACGATAACGTCCTTTTTGTGGACGATCGGCACGCCAAACGGGCTGAATTTGATAGCGTTTAAAAGGGAAAGTGATTTTATCGCGGTTTTGTACAACGAAACGTGCAAATGGCACGGTTAAGTCGTAGCGTAAACCTTTTTCCGATATTTTAGTTGTTAGTTTGTTGCTATTGCGAGAAAGCAATTCTTCATCCGACAATCCTGAAAGATAATCGCCCGAATTTAAAATTTTAAATAAAAGTTTATCACCTTCTTCGCCGTACTTTCCCATCAAAGTAGATAGGTTTTCCATTGCCGGCGTTTCAATTTGTTGAAATCCGTAAAGGCGAAATACGTCTTTTATCGTATTGAAAATATAATTACGTTTCGCCATTTCTTGTGGCGTGAAATCGCGGGTTCCTTTTGGTATGGATGGTTTCATTGTGAAATTAGAAGTTAGAATAAGAGATCAGGATTAGTTTTAAATCAAAAAAAGCATTCCAAATTAATTTTGAAATGCCTTTTTTTAATTTGGTAGAAGCAAAGATTACTTTCTAATACCCAACTCTTTGATGATGGCGCGGTAACGTTCGATGTCGTTATCTTTCAAATAATCGAGCAAACGACGACGTTTTCCTACCAACATTACAAGAGCGCGTTCTGTGCTATAATCTTTTTTGTTTGACTTTAAATGTTCAGTCAAATGGTTGATACGGTATGAAAACAATGCGATCTGCGATTCGGGAGAACCGGTATCAGTGTTAGACTTTCCGTATTTACCAAAGATTTCTTGCTTTTTTTCAGTTGTTAAATACATAATAAATATTTGATTTTTAATTTGCGTGTGCAAAGATATAGTAAAAATTCGGATAATCAAATGTTTTACATGAAAACATGACACTTACTTTGATTGGTATCGAATAGATTGAATACGAAATTTTCGGATATAACCATAATCATTCTTTGCGTATCAGCTCCGCTCCTATTTCGAGTGCTTTCTCGTTCATCGGAATTAAATGATGATGGCGCTCTGGTAATGTTTTCTTCAAGCCTTTCAATACGTTCTCAATTTTTACCATCGGACGAATTTTCAATACACCACCAAGAATAATCATATTCATCATTTTGGATAGGTTATTTACACTTGCGTATTCAGTTGCATCAATGCGATAGATGTTAATATCCTTACGACTTGGAATACGTTTAATTCCATTCCCATCGTAAATCAGCGTACCTCCTGGCTTCACTTTATTTTCGAATTTATCTATCGAAGGCTGATTGAGCAAAACTGCCGTATCGTAAAAATTCAGTACCGGAGAGCTTATTCTTTCATCACTCAAAATTACCGTAACATTCGCCGTTCCTCCTCGTTGCTCAGGACCGTAAGCCGGCATCCACGACACTTCTTTATCTTGCATCAAACCGGAATAAGCCAAGGTTTTCCCCATCGAAAGGACTCCTTGTCCACCAAATCCAGCTATAATTAGTTCTTCTTTCATACTTAGTATTTCAAAATTTCTAATTTCAATATTTGTTTTAAGATTCTCAACTAAATAATCTTGTAACTTGAATTATTGAAACCTGAAACAATTTATAAATCTTTCAAATCTCCCAGCGGATATTTTGGGAACATATTCTCTTCCATCCATTTGTTTGATGCATCGGGAGTCATTTTCCAACCCGAATTACAGGTTGAAACGATTTCGACAACCGAAGTGCCTTTGCCTAACATCGAATTTTCAAAAGCTTTACGGATCGCCCTTTTCGATTTACGAACAGATGCTACCGTATGCACACTTTGACGGGTTACGTAGCAAGTTCCATCTAATTCGGCAAGAAGCTTTGTGATATCCAATGGATAACCGTTCAAGGGCACAGTCCTACCCGATGGCGAAGTTGCTGTTTTCATTCCATCAAGCGTTGTAGGAGCCATTTGTCCACCGGTCATTCCGTAAATACCATTATTTATAAAAATAATAACGATATCTTCGCCGCGGTTACAAGCATGAATGGTTTCTGCCGTTCCGATTGCAGCCAAATCACCATCACCCTGATAAGTAAACACATAGCGATCGGGAAGTAAACGCTTAACTGCTGTAGCTAATGCCGGAGCACGTCCGTGAGCAGCTTGCTGCCAATCAATATCAATATATTTGTAGGCAAATACGGCACAACCCACCGGAGCAATCCCAATGGATTTATCTTGAATTTCCATCTCCTGAATCACTTCGGCAACCAACTTATGCACCACGCCATGACTACATCCAGGACAATAGTGCATGGTAGCTTCGGTAAGTACCGACGGCTTGGCATAAACCAAATTTGCAGGATTAATTATATCTGTTACGTTCATAATATTCAATTTAAAAAACTGTTTTTTACTTACTTTACAATTTTTTCTTTTAATGCTTCGAATACTTCGTCGGGCGAAGGAACAATACCTCCGAGACGTCCGAAGAACTCAACCGGAACCGCTCCATTTATTGCTAAACGTACATCGTCCACCATTTGTCCGGCACTCATTTCTACTGTCAATACGCCTTTTCCTCGTTTTGCAATGCGAGCAATAGCTTCGCTTGGATAAGGGTAAAGTGTGATGGGGCGAAGCAAACCGGCTTTTATACCTGCTTCACGAGCCATCTCTACCGCTTTTTGACAAATACGAGCCGTAGAACCAAATGCAACAACAAGATATTCAGCATCGTCGCAATAGAGTTCTTCGTACAACACTTCGTTTTGTTCTACAATACGATATTTAGCTTGAAGACGAAGATTCACTTCTTCCATTTCTTCAGGCTGCAAACAAAGCGATGTTATGATGTTTTGTTTTTTATCATGCGGTTTGCCTAGCGTTGCCCAAGGAGATTTCTCGCGTATTTCTTCTTCTGTCCATCTCGGTTGGTAAGGAGGAAGCACTACTTTTTCCATCATCTGTCCAATAATTCCATCAGCTAAAATAAGCACCGGATTGCGGTATTTAAAAGCTAAGTCGAATCCTAAAACAGTGTGATCAGCCATTTCCTGAACCGAAGCCGGAGCCAAGGTTATCAGCTTATAATCGCCGTGTCCACCACCTTTTACGCTTTGATAATAATCAGCCTGACTTGGCTGAATAGTTCCCAAACCGGGACCGCCACGCATAACATTTACTATCACGCAAGGAAGCTCGGCACAAGCGATATAGGAAAGTCCTTCTTGCATCAAACTAACACCGGGACTTGACGAACTTGTCATCGATTTCTTTCCACAACCGGCAGCGCCATATACCATGTTAATTGATGCTGTTTCGCTTTCGGCTTGCAACACTACCATTCCGGTCGTATTCCAAGGTTCAAGTTCCATCAAGGTTTCCATAATTTCGGATTGAGGAGTAATGGGATAACCGAAATAACCGTCGCAACCGCAGCGGATAGCCGCCTCGGCAATGGCTTCGTTCCCTTTCATCAATCGCAGTTCTTCTTGTTCTTTTTGCATTATTAGTTAGTTTACAGTTTACGGGTTTATCCAATGTACAGAAGACTATTTTCAGCCCTTCCTATTTTCCTCTTTCTTCTGTTCAAAGAAAACCGTAAATCGAATATCTAAAATTATATTTTTACTTTATACACCGTTATACAAGCATCGGGACACACGTAAGCGCATGCCGAACAGCCCACACAATCGTCGGGCGACATCATGTACGAATAATTATAACCTTTTCCGTTCGCTTCTTTCGACAAAGAGAGCACCTTGCTAGGACAAGCCACAACGCAAAGATTACAGCCCTTGCATCGTTCGGCATTAACTACTACGGCGCCTTTTATTTTAGCCATTATATTAATTGTTGTTAGTTTGTTCCGAGCGCAAAAATAGACATAAATACCCAAAGAAAAAACGAATTTTTGATTAATTATTATCTGAAAACACCGATAAAGCGACGTAATAAATTCTCAATTATGGCATTATGTTTTCTTTTTGCTACTGCTTTAATTATTACAAATCTATTAACAAAATCAAATCCTGCATCAACCGAATACAAGCTTTTTCTAAAATAAAATAACGGTTGGAAATCATTTTTGTTTATTTCCGGAATAGACTATCTTTGTTCTTAAATGATGCTTTTTTATAAAAAAGGAATGCATATAAGCTCGTTTTTAGCTATATAGTTTATTAAATCATCCACACAGAATGTCGATTATATCACATCAAAATTATATTTTTTAAACATAAAATTAAGTTGTTATGAAAAAACTTTTGTATTTCTCTTTATTTATTTTTGCTTTTTGTGCTTGCACTTCCACTCCAAAAACTGAGTCGCAAGCGGAAATTAAAGAAAAGAGTTTCGATGAATTATTTAAAGCAATAGAGCCGGCTGACATTCCGGAAAATGTATTCAAATTGGTAGCTACTGATAATATTGTGATCACAGCCGGAACAGCAGCTTCGGGATATAACTCGATGGTGGCTTCCGACGGCGGAATGGGAATATTGATGCAAAAACCGGTAACTTTCTGCGGATTGCGTGGCAGCAGATATACTTTAGAATTGATTCTTCGCGATCAGAAATATACTATGTGTTTTTTCGAAGAAGAATATAGAGAGCAATTTATGCCTTTTGGCAAGATATCGGGCAGAGACTCTAATAAAATGCAAGAAACAGCACTTTCGGCTGTCGAAACTCCATCGGGACGTATGGCATTTAAAGAAGCAAAACTGATTATAGAATGTGACTTGGCTCAAACACATACGGTTAATCCGGAAGAATGCTACAAAGAAAAAAACAAAACTTTTTTCGAAGACGCTTTCAACGAAGTTGGTTCTTATCATAAAATAGTATTTGGCGACATTACTAATGTTTGGGTAAGAAAGTAATCCATCACAAATAAAATTAAAGCTTTTTTATGTAAGTTTGCGCCATAAAAAACAATTGCATGAAAGATAATG
>DAIOHI010000218.1:0-4974 GCA_036744815.1 Paludibacteraceae bacterium | reverse complement strand
ATCCCTTGGCGAATGATTGGGCAGACAAAGCGAAGCAATGTTTCGAGCGCGATTCCGTGTTGACATATCATTACAACCATCTTATCGCCGAAGGCAAATGGGCTCACATGATGGATCAGGTACGCATTGGTTACACATACTGGCAGCAACCCGACAAAAGCATCATGCCGCAAGTGGAATATGTAAAAGTAGCGGACGCAGATTTACCGAAATTATTTATAGAAAAGGACGGTTACATTTCGATAGAAGCCGAGAACTTCTCCCGTTCGCAAGCTTCGGATGAAATAAGATGGGAAGTTATTCCCGATTTGGGAAAGACAAAATCGGGCGTAACAACGTTTCCACAAAATGTATATCCTAAAAACTCTGAAGATATTTTTCTGGAATATGATATCGTATTTGAAACTACCGGACAAATAAATTTACACATACTGGTTTCGCCAACACTTAATTTCAACAACAATAAAGGATTGCGTTATGCTGTTTCTTTTGACGAAGGCGAGGAAACAATCGTGAATATCAACCGCGATTACGATATCAAACAAATGGAAGCATGGCAGGCAAACAGCATTAACGAAACAATTACAAAGCATTTAATCCAAACAGAAGGAAAGCACAAGCTTCGTTTTCGGATATTGGAACCGGGCATTGTGCTGCAAAAAATAATGATAGATACCGGCGGACTGAAGAAATCGTATTTAGGCGCTCCTCAATCGGAATATGTGAAGAAAAAATAATATGAAGAAATTACTTATACTATCCTTTTTGCTCGCCTCATTGCCTTTCCTATGTGAGGCGGAAGTGAAACTGCCCGCATTGGTTTCGGACGGAATGGTGCTGCAACGCGACCAAAACATTAGAATTTGGGGTTCGGCGGATGCCGGAGAGAAAATCAATATCTCTTTCTTAAAGAAAAAACATGCCACAACTGCCGATGCTTCGGGGAAATGGACAGTTACGCTGCCACCTGCAAAAGCCGGAGGACCTTACATCATGACGATAAATGAAATCGAGGTAAAGGATATTTTGGTTGGCGACGTATGGCTTTGTTCGGGACAATCGAATATGGAACTTCCCATAAACAGGGTAATGGATATGTTTCGCGACGAAGTGGAAGCTTACAACAATCCGATGATTCGGCATATAAAAGTGCCTTTGTCCTACGATTTTCATCAACCGAAAACAGACATCAACAATACTTCATGGAAGGCTTTGACCGCGCAAAACGCTTTGCAATTTTCCGCAGTAGCCTATTTTTTCGCGAAAGATTTGTTCGAAACAAACAAAGTGCCTATTGGTTTGATAAACGCAAGCGTGGGAGGTTCGCCAGCAGAAGCATGGATAAGCGAAGAAGGCTTGAAGCACTTTCCGGCTTATTTGAGCGAAAGGGATATTTGCCGTTCGGATTCTTATGTGGAAAATGTGAAGAATTTGGAACGCGAACGCCGCAATCTTTGGGTAAATGTGCTCAACAAACAAGACGCGGGATTAAGCGAAAATATAAAATGGTCGTCTCTCAACTATGACGACAGCGCTTGGACGACTTTCGATTTATTTGATAAAACATGGGGAAGCGACGGACTCAATCCGATCAATGGCTCGCATTGGTTTCGCAAAGAACTGAATATTCCTCAGCATCTTGCTAGCAAGTCAGCAGTATTACGATTGGGTTGTATCATGGATGCCGATTCGGTATTTGTGAACGGTATTTTTGTTGGAACAATCTCTTATCAATATCCACCACGGATTTACCAAGTTCCCGAAAATTTGCTAAAAGAAGGCAAAAATGTTATAAGTATCCGTCTTATCTCCTATTCGGGTTTTCCTGAATTTGTGAAGGACAAACCATACAAATTGCTCTTCGATAAAGAAGAAATCAGTCTAACGGGAGATTGGAGATACAAACAAGGCAACCAGATGCCTGCATTACCTGGAGAAACGTTTTTTCATTACAAACCTATAGGCTTGTACAACGCCATGATTGCGCCATTACAAAATTATGCTTTGAAGGGAGTTCTTTGGTATCAAGGCGAATCGAATACCGGAAAACACAATGAGTATTACGACTTGATGACCTCGCTGATCGGCGATTGGCGAAAACTTTGGAAGCAAGTTGATTTACCTTTCTTGATCGTTCAATTAGCTAATTTTATGCAAGACCCGCCTTATCCTTCCGAAAGTGGCTGGGCAGAACTTCGGAATCAACAATTGCGCTTGTCGCAAACGATTCCGAATACAGCTTTGGCAGTAACAATCGATATCGGTGAATGGAACGATATTCATCCGTTGAATAAAAAAGAAGTCGGACGGCGGCTTTCGTTACAGGCGCAGCGAATAGCTTATGGCGACAGCAAAACAATTGCCGAAGGTCCGATTTATCAATCGATGTTGATTGACGGAGATAAAATCATCCTTTCATTCAAAGAAGGAACAAATGAATTTGGAACAATAGATGAATTGAAAGGATTTGCTATTGCAGGAGAAGATGGACAGTTTAAATGGGCGAAGGCTGTTGTTGAAAATAACAAAGTAGTGGTTTGGAACAGCGAGATAAAAAATCCCGTAAAAGTCAGATACGCATGGAGAAACAATCCAACAGAAGCTAATCTGAAAAATAGTGCAGGCTCGCCGGCTTCTCCCTTCGAAGCAGAACAACCGATTATTACAAAAAATGAAATCGGTGTTTACGATGGATTAGATTACGAACTTTGGCACGACATTGGCGATATTAGCATGACAGTTGACTTAGGCGGCGCTTTCGAATGCAGTTGGGATAATATCAACAACGCTCTTTTTCGCACAGGAAAAAAGTTCGATAGCACAAAAACACACGAACAAATTGGCAAAATATCTCTCGCTTACGACTCAGATTATCGTCCTAATGGGAATTCATATTTATGTGTTTATGGTTGGTCTATCGATCCTCTGATTGAGTTTTATATTGTAGAGGCTTGGGGAAGTTGGCGTCCGCCGGGAGCCGAAGCGAAAGCCACAATCAAGGTTGATGGCGGAATCTATGACATTTACGAAACCACGCGCGTCGAACAGCCATCTATTCAGGGAAACACTACATTTCGTCAATACTGGAGTGTCCGTCGTGATAAAAAAACTAGTGGAAACATTTCTATTAGCGAACATTTCAAAGCATGGGAAAAATTAGGTATGAAGTTAGGAAAATTATATGAAGTATCATTTTGCGTGGAAGGCTATCAAAGCAGCGGTAGCGCGAAAGTTCATACTAATAAATTAAACATAGTTCCTTCAAAACTTAACACGAAGAATTAAAACTATTCAGACTGAAATTTTTCTCTATAGAAATAAAAACAAACTAAAATCTATTAATACGAATATATGGCAACAACATCAAGCTCAGAAACCAAAGGTTTTTACAAACTCTCGAAATTGCAACGGATAGGCTTTGGTTCGGGCGATTTGGCACAAAATCTTATTTACCAAACGGTAAGTATGTATTTACTCTTATTTTACACCAATGTTTATGGTTTAGCTGCCGAAGTAGCTGCTGTGATGTTCCTTATCGTCCGAATTGTGGATGTGATATGGGATCCGCTCGTAGGCGCTTTTGTTGATAAACATAATCCTAAACTCGGAAAATATCGCTCCTATTTGATTTTGGGTGGTATTCCGCTGACGGGTTTTGCCATACTTTGCTTTTGGAACGGATTTTCGGGTTCGCTGCTTTACGCTTATATTACTTATGTGGGATTATCCATGTGTTATACTTTGGTAAACGTTCCTTACGGCGCACTAAACGCGTCACTTACCCGCGATACAGACGAAATAACTAAACTAACTTCGGTGCGTATGTTCTTGGCAAACCTTGGCGGTTTGGCGGTGGCTTACGGCATTCCGGTTTTAGTGAAATATCTTTCGCCCGACGGAAAGATAAATTCACCCGAATCGGCAAATGCTTGGTTCATTACCATGACTATTTATGCGCTTGTCGGCTTAGGATTGTTGATATTCTGCTATACACAAACGAAAGAGCGCGTTGTGATGGACGAAAAAGAAACTGCCGACGTAAAGGTTTCCGATCTATGGAAAGAATTCAAACATAATCGCCCTTTGCGTGTGCTGGCTTTCTTTTTCATCACTGCTTTTGCTATGATGGCTATCGGCAATTCCGCCGGATCTTATTATATGATTTACAACGTACAAGCACCCGATATGCTGCCCTATTTTATGGCTTTAGGTTCTATTCCGGCTTTTATTTTCATGCCGATGATACCCGCCATCAAACGTGCCATTGGAAAGAAACAGATGTTTTACGTATTTCTTAGTATCGCTATTCTAGGAATGGCTTTGCTTTATGTCATATCGGTAATTCCGGCTCTCAAAACGCAGATTTGGTTGGTATTTGTGGCTCAGTTTATAAAATCAACCGGTGTGATTGTTGCCACAGGATACATGTGGGCTTTGGTTCCCGAAGTGATTTCTTACGGAGAACATACCACAGGAAAACGAATTTCTGGAATCGTAAATGCGTTGACGGGCATTTTCTACAAAGCAGGAATGGCTTTGGGTGGTGTTGTTCCGGGACTTGTACTTGCTTTCGTTGCCTTCGACAAAGAAAATACCGTAACACAATCATCTTTTGCCGAACAAGGTATTTTGTGGCTGGTAGCGGTGATTCCGGCAATCTTGCTTATTTTAGCAATGTTTGTTATTTCAAAATACGAATTGGATGACAAAACGATTGATAAAATAAACCGAGAAATTGAAGAAAGAGCCGGAGTCTAATCGAATAAACACATAAAAATCAAAATAATATGAATTTAAAAAAAGTAACTGCCGGACTAATGACGATACTTTTATTAAGCGCTTCCTGTTCGGATAAGAAAGTGCTTACATTGAAAGACAGTTACAAAAACGATTTTCTGATAGGAGCAGCTTTGAATCTCGATCAAATTTACGAACGAGATACGGCGGCAGTTCGGGTGGTAAAACAACAATTCA
>DAIOHI010000217.1:0-4987 GCA_036744815.1 Paludibacteraceae bacterium | reverse complement strand
TTTAAAAGTTCCCACAGTGGGTATTTGAACGCTTTCCGTTTCCACTTTCGACGAACCGATCGCTTTACCATCTACTGTAATTTCAACTTTTTCATCTTTATTTGTTTTGCTGACTCCTGCTAAAGTATAATAAAAAACGGATTGATTTTCAGACTCTTCAAGCGCAATTGACAGTTTTTGATTAGCGGAATGTTTGATCGAAACCATCTCTTTAGCTGTTTGTAAAGCTATATTATCGCTAAATTGAATCCGCCCTTTTATCGTTGCCGAATTGGGATCATCGTCGCTGACAAATAAAGGGAAATTTTTTACAGAAAAACTTTTTTCCTCTACATAGAACGAAAAACGGAAAGTTTTCAATTCACTTGGGACATCAAGTACCTTTCCCAATTTAAATTGCACAGCATATTTCTTCCCGCTTTTTAAAGCGCCTTCTTCCGGGACAAAAACGATGGTGTTTTTATCTTCCCAATGGCAACTTCCTTTTAAAGATGGCGAGAAGGAAAATAATTTCTTTGAAATTTGCTCTCCTACTGTGGCTTCCGTGTTTTCAGCAGCTAGTTGAATCCGTATGGATGATGTAGTGTAAACAAGTCCACCGGTATATGCCGAAATATAAGGAGCAAATTCCGATTGGGAAGTTTCTTCGTCGGCATTACCTTTGCAGGATGTAAAAACAAACAGAATGGATAATAAGCTTGATACTAGCAAATTAAATGTTGATTTTTTCATATCGCTTTGTTAAATTTATTAAGTTTCTAAAAATATTTTTTGAATAATAAATCGGCTTATGCCAACTAATAATATTCTTAACAAAAAACATGCTAATATAAGGAAAATTGCACTCTTTCTTTATTTTTTACACATCTTTTTTCCCAATAATAAACAATTTACGGAAAATAAAAAAACTGTTTTGCATATTTATCATTGCAAAACAGTTTCAAAATAAAATTAAGACGATGCGATATACCTAAGCAAATCTCTAAAAAACAGCTAATCCATCATCAACAATGGCATGTTGCTGCTCAAAAAATTCGATGCGCTGCCTTTCGCATATTCCGGTAAGAAGAGTGGAATATCTTTTTGCTGATTTAACCCAAGTATTTACCCTTTCGTACATATATTTGTCGCTCGAAGTAGAAAAAAAGATAATAAATGTAGAAAGCGTACTGAAAGTCTGACTATTGGAACAAAGATAAGTGTAATTCATATCGATGTGCGTGTCCGAAATATAGAATTCAAATTTATTCCCTGTCTTTTCAAAATATCCTTTCTTAGCAATGGCTTCGAGGTCGGTTAAGAAACGGTGAATTTCCTCTCTCAAATCGGCAACATCTTGTTTACTCAACAAACGAAGGCTATATGCAACAACAATATCCGACACCAACACATCTATTATTTTTTTATCCCAAATATAATAGCTGTAATTCATCTTCTTAAACAAAAGATCTACCTCGCCCCGAAAATCAATTAAAGCATCCGACTCTTTTATTTCGGAAAACGGAATCGAAGTTTCTCTATCTTCAGAATGATGTTTATATTTGAGCAGAAAAAAGCGGGAAAGTAAACTGTAATTCAGATATAAAGGAAGTGGAATTTCGGAAATAGCCGCGCCATATTCACTTCCTTCTTCTTCGGTAAGAAGCTTCAGATGATTGATAATACTTCCTATCTGAGATTCGTCGTAAACATTGATCAAATTGCGGGCAGGTAATCCCATAAGCAATTTTCGATGAGCAATGGATTCGCGCTCCATAATCAAGTTGTCCAACGAAATATTAAGTTCTTTGGACAAGACACAAACTTCCTCGAAAGTAAAATGGATGGCACTTCTCAATCGGCGATAGGCGGTTTCTTTTTCAACACATAACGCTTGGGCAACATAATCGGCAAGATCCGTTCGTTTAGGGATTTTGAGCTTCAGTTCTTCAACAAAAGCCTCGTGCAAGCTTTTCTTTTTCATTTGCAAACAATTTTCATAATTAAGGGTAGAAATTAGCTAATTTCTTTAGGTTTTTCAAAAATAAAAAGTTTGTTCATTCACCAACAAACTAGTCTGTCTTTTTGTAGCATTTTGACCTGCGAAAACGCATTAAAACATCAAGCGATCGTTAGAAAGTGGCAAAATCGCCAGCCATAAGTCACAAAAAGTCAGGCAAAGATACAAAAAAACAGCGAAAGACAAAATATGTCAATATAATTTTTCTTATTCGCAAAAAACGTCTTGGCAGAATGTAATCAATCAAATAATTTTGCTCACAGAAATTTTGATTATCTGAACGCTGCGTTTAACCAACACAGTTGTAAAGATAAGCAGCAAAAAAACACCTTAACTATAAATTTCTAGAAAAAGTTTATTGAAATACACATTTCAGTAAACTTTTTCGTTTTTTAGGAATATTTTGATGCGGAAAAATTATTCAAAAAAAGAACACTTATCAATTCCATAACCTCAACAACAAACGGTATTTTGCAACAAAATCTTCGCCGATTCTTTATCAGTTTCTCCCTTCCGACTTTTTAACGTTATTATCAGATTATTTACACAGCAGTTATTCTTTTTATATTACTTTTGTATGTCAAAGAAAAAGATGAGATGAATAAGTTGCGTTTTCAGTGTTTTGGAACCGGGAGTAGTGGAAATTGTTACTTTATAGGTAACGGACGTTACGGAATTTTGATTGATGCAGGAGTTCCGGTACGAAGCATAAAAAGAAATTTATCGAATATCGGACTTGATTTTTCCGCCATACGAGCGGTTTTTGTCACACACGATCATGTCGATCACATTAAAGCAGTAGGCACATTAGGCGAAAAGTACCATATTCCTGTTTTTACCACAGAAAAAATACACGAAGGAATACAACGAAATTATAGCGTTACGCAAAAATTATTTGGCAGTAAAAAACACATCGAAATAGGTAAAACAACGGAAATTGAGGAAATAAAAATAACTTCGTTCCCCGTTTCACACGATGCCAGCGAATGTGTTGGTTATACGATCGAATACATGGGAAAATGCTTTTCTATCGCAACCGACTTGGGATATATCAGCAGTGAGGCAGCAGAACATTTACGAAAGTCCGATTACATTGTATTAGAAGCCAATTATGATGAAGAAATGCTCCGAAAAGGACCTTATCCAATTTATTTGCAAGAGCGGATTAGAGCGAACACAGGACATTTGAGCAACGAACAAGCCGGATATTTTTTGGCTGAAATATATAGCGAAAGACTGAAGAATATTTTTTTATGCCATCTTAGCAAAGAAAACAATACGCCTGCTATGGCATATTCAACCATAAAAACACATTTAGAAAAAAGACAAATAACCGTAGGTCAAGATGTAGAATTAACGCCTTTAGAACGGCTAAATCCATCAAAACTTTACATATTTTAGTCCATGCGACGACTCAACTTTGAACAGAAAGCATTATACTATGTCACAAAAATTAGTCATCATCCCGACTTATAACGAAAAGGAGAACATCGAAAACATCATTCGTGCCGTGTTTGATTTAGCTGTTGATTTTCATATTTTGATTATCGACGACGGCTCGCCTGACGGAACTGCCAACATAGTCAAAAATCTGCAAAAAGAATTCTCCGAACAGCTTTTTATTGTAGAACGAAAAGGTAAGCTTGGTCTGGGAACTGCTTATATTGCAGGCTTCAAATGGGCATTGGAGCATGGTTACGATTATATTTTCGAAATGGACGCCGACTTTTCACACAATCCGAACGATCTTGAAAAACTTTACAAAGCCTGCTCCGAAGAAGGCGCTGATGTTGCCATCGGATCACGTTATGTAAGCGGAGTAAATGTAGTAAACTGGCCCATGGGACGGGTTTTGATGTCTTATTTTGCATCTAAATACGTCCGATTTATTCTCGGAATGAAAGTAGCCGACACTACAGCTGGCTTCAAATGTTATCGCCTACAAGTACTCGAAACTATTGAACTTGACAAAATAAAATTTAAAGGATATGCCTTTCAGGTCGAGATGAAATTCACGGCTTACAAGTGCGGATTTACACTAAAAGAAGTTCCGATTATTTTTATAAATCGAGAACATGGAATTTCAAAAATGAGCGGAGGTATTTTTGGCGAAGCATTTTTAGGTATCATTCAACTCAAAATTGGAAGTTGGTTCAGAAAATATCCTCAAAAAAGCAAATAAAAAGAATTAAGGCTATAATATGCAACAACTGATTCGCAACGCGACAATCATAAACGAAGGCAAGCAATTCGTTGCTTCCGTTTTGATAAAAGACGATAAAATTGCCGAGATATTCGACAATGATGACTTTGTCGTTGACGAAGCTTATGAAGCAATAGACGCAAGCGGACTATGGTTGCTGCCGGGAGTTATTGACGATCAAGTGCATTTCCGCGAACCCGGATTAACTCACAAAGCTGACATTCAGAGTGAAAGCCGCGCGGCTGCTGCGGGAGGCGTAACTTCCTTTATGGAAATGCCAAACACCAAACCGCAGACAACAACAATTGAGCTGTTGGAACAAAAATACGACTTGGCTGCAGAAAAATCACTGGTCAACTACTCGTTTTACATGGGCGCTACGAATGACAATATCGACGAACTAAAAAAGATAAACGCTCATAAAGTTTGTGGAGTAAAAGTATTTATGGGTTCCTCGACCGGAAACATGTTGGTTGACAACGAAAAAACATTAAGCGCAATTTTCTCGGAAATTCCTCTGCTTATTGCAACTCATTGCGAAGACGAAGCTACCATCCGTCGAAACATTGATTTTTACAAAGAACAATTAGGCGAAAACATTCCGATCAAATATCATCCTTTAATTCGAAGCGAAGAAGCCTGCTATCGATCGTCGTCGCAAGCAGTTGCTTTGGCAGAAAAATACGGAAGCCGCCTTCATATTTTGCATCTTTCCACAGCAAAAGAATTGACATTGTTCGATAATAAAAAAGATTTAAGAAATAAAAAAATAACATCTGAAATCT
>DAIOHI010000216.1:0-4997 GCA_036744815.1 Paludibacteraceae bacterium | reverse complement strand
TTACACCCGGCATCAATTGAAAAGACTTAATAATATCGCGTTCGCCCATAAGCACAGGAAGAAGCGCGATTTCTTTGGCATCCAATCTCGTGACTCCAGTTTGAGGAGAAGAAACATTTCGGTCAGGGCGCTCAGTTGACACGACAACTTCACCCAAGCTGATAGATGACGAGAGAAGGCGAAAATCTTGTTTAAGCGCTTTTTCTTTTATCGTAACAATTACTGTTTGCTCCTCATAACCGAGCATACTTACTTTCAGCGTATAAGTACCAACAGGCAGCTTAATAGAATAAGCTCCCCGATCGTTTGTGATGGTCGTTTTAGTCGGCTTTTCGAGAACATAAACCGGAACTCCTATTAAGCTTTCACGCGTAGTTTCATCTACGATATATCCGCTTAGAAGATATTCCTGAGCATTTAATCCGCAGCATAAAAAAAACGAAAGAAAAAATATAAGGAATTTAAATTGATGCATTATTTGATATCGATTGAACAGTATAACACTAACTTTGGGGTATTTCATCTACAAAATCACTTATTGCTGGACAAATTATATGCCAAAGCACAAAGGAAGTCTTATTTATATAATAACGGCTTATATTTTTAATTCTAATAAAGTATTTTATCATTTATATGTAAGAAATTATAACTGCAGTTGTCTTCCTTCCTTCGTTTTTATTTAAGCCGATAAGCTGTAACGGATTCTTATCAGAAAATATCTATCTTTGTAAGCTGTTTTTATAAAACAAAAAAATAAAAGCAATGAAACGAGCTATTTTTCCGGGAACATTCGATCCCTTTACCATAGGTCATTACCATGTTGTGCAGCGTGGACTGGAACTGTTCGACGAGATCATTATCAGTATCGGAACCAATCAAACCAAGAAGACTCTTTTCCCTTTGGAAAAAAGGATGGATATTGCTCAACAAGCATTTGTAAATGAAAAACGGGTTAAAGTAATGTCATACGACAGTCTGACTGTCGATTTTGCTTTATCGGCAGATGCCGGTTTTATCTTACGAGGCTTGCGGACAGTTACCGATTTTGAGTACGAGCAGTCGATTGCCAACGCCAACCGAAAACTGACAGGCATAGAAACCGTACTGTTGTTTACTGATTATCAACATTCCTATATTTCGTCAACCGTAGTGCGCGATTTGATTACTTATGGAAAAGATATTTCGGATTTTTTACCGCCAAATGTAACAATTTGATTTACGATTTTTAGATTTACAATTTTAGATTATAATATGAAAAAAGTATTTATAGCTATATCCATTTTCCTTATTACCTTTTCGAATCTGAGCTTTGCGGCTAAAGATGAACGGACATTTCGCATCAGTAAAAACCTAAGCATATTCAATTCCGTATTTCGCGAACTTGACTTGAATTATGTGGATACACTTAATTACGATAAAATGGCACAAACAGCCATAGGCGCAATGTTACAGCAACTCGACCCTTATACGGTTTATATCGCCGAAGAACAAAGCGAAGACATTACCTTCATGACCAAAGGCGAATACGCGGGAATCGGCGCACTGATCTCAAAAGGGAAAAATGGAGTTTATATTTCGGATCCTTACGAAGGAAAACCGGCTCAGAAAAACGACGTTCGAGCAGGAGATATTATCCTTGAAGTAGATGGACAAGATGTATCAAAACTTTCTGTATCCGAAGTCAGTTCTCGCTTGAGAGGCGTGCCAAACACCACTATCACGCTAAAGCTGGAACGTCCTGGAGTGAAAAAAGCGATTGAGAAACAATTCATCCGCGAAAAAATACAAATGGAGGCTATCTCCTACTCCAGCGTATTCGATAATAAAATTGGCTACATTCTTTTAAGTGACTTTACCGACCACGCTGCACTCGAAATAAAAAACAGTTTGGATGATATGATCAAGCAACAGCAAATAGAATCGTTGATTCTTGACCTCAGAGGCAACGGTGGCGGATTGATCGACGAAGCGGTAAAAATTCTCGGATTCTTCCTTCCAAAAGGGACAAGCGTAGTAACAACACGCGGAAGCAGTCCGGCATCCGAACGCGTATATAGAACGCCTTCTCATCCCATTTATCCCGATATGAAACTCACAGTGCTTACAAACAGCTCTTCGGCTTCGGCTTCCGAGATTATTGCCGGCGCAGTTCAGGATCTCGACCGAGGAATTATTATCGGGGAACGCACTTTCGGAAAGGGTTTGGTTCAAAGCATTCGTCCTGTGAATTTCGGAGGACATCTGAAAGTTACAACGGCAAAATATTACATCCCAAGCGGACGATGTATCCAAGCAATTGACTACAGTCACCGCAACGACGACGGCAGCGTGGGACGCGTTCCTGATAGTTTGACAACGCTATTCTATACCAAAAATGGACGTCCGGTACGCGACGGTGGCGGCATTATTCCCGACAAAACAATCGAAGATAACAGAAAAATGAATATCGCTTATTACATATACGCGCAAAATCACTATTTCGATTTCGCTACGCTTTACGTGCTGCAACATCCTCAAATAGCGACTCCCGATAAATTTGAATTAAGCGATGCCGACTTCAAAGCCTTTACCGATTATTTGATAGAGAAAAACTTCAGCTATACTTCGCAAACAGAAAAGTATTTCGACGATTTGCTTGAGCTTGCCAAATACGAGGGATTGGATGAATCGGCAAAAGAAGAGTTTGCCGCATTGAAAAGCAAACTGACGCCCGAGATTTCTACCAACATTGAGAAAAACAAAAAGGACATCGGACAATTGCTCAGCACCGAAATTATCAAGCGCTATTATTTCCAAAAAGGAGAAATACAATATTCCTTACGTAGTGACGAAGTTATAGAAACAGCACTTAGCATACTGAAGTCCAACGAGGAATATACAAAAACTCTTACGAAAGAGTAGTTTTCATCTGATTTTAATAAGGAATTAAACCATTTCACATCAAATTTAAAACAATTTAAAACGAAATGGTTTTTTCTTTTATAGAAATTCATTAGCTTTGCAGCCGGTTTTGCCCATCTAAATCTCCTCAAAAGGGAGACTTAATTCCCAAGCTCCTTTAAAAGGAATTTTGGAGAAATAAAAGGGAGAAACTGAGAAGAAAATTACAAGTAAATTTTAAACAGTTCATTAGTCCAAATTCCTCCCTTTCGGGGAGCTAAGAAGGGCTTATTTAATTATCTTATTCATGAGTAAAAACACCGTCGGCAAAAAAATAGCTACGATATGTGCCGACAAAAACATCTCTTTAGACGAATTAGCTGAACGTTCGGGACTAAAAAAAGAACAAATAGAATTGATCCTTACCAGCGACAGCATTCCATCTCTGGCTCCTCTTATAAAAATAGCTCGTGCTTTGGGACTCCGCTTAGGTACATTCCTCGACGATAGTTCAGCTATCGGACCTGTGGTTTACCGTCCATCGGAACAAAAGAAAACAGTTAGTTTCTCCAGTCAATTATCGTCTGCCAACTCTCACCTCAATTTTCTTGCCTTGGCATCGAGCAAATCGGGCAGAGCGATGGAACCTTTCCTTATTGACGTAAGTCCTTCTGCAGAACAAGTTCCGGTACTATCGTCGCACGAAGGCGAAGAGTTTATTTACGTACTCGAAGGAGCTATCAAAGTCAATTACGGAGGCGAAGTGCAAGTGTTGAATGCCGGCGAAAGTATCTATTACGACTCCATTGTCGATCATCTCGTAACATCATCTAACGGAGATGCGGCAAAAATTCTTGCCATAGTTTATACTCCTATTTAAGCCCCTCCCAACCTCCTTTTACGGGAGGCTTTAAAAGAAAAAACATGACTGAAATCAACAGTAAAAACCCTCTAAAAGTAGAAAATTCCCTTATAGGGAGTTTTGGGGTTCAACTTTTCGACAGAACATTAGGCGACTGGCTCGAACATTGGGCTGCCGAAACACCCGATCACGAGTACATCGTATATTCCGACCGCGACTTGCGTTTCACTTGGATGGAATTCAATCTCCGTGTGGATAACATGGCAAAAGGACTACTAACAATTGGCGTAACAAAGGGATCGCACGTAGGCATCTGGGCACAAAACGTTCCCGATTGGCTGACCTTTCTCTATGCTTGCGCAAAAATCGGGGCTATCGCCGTAACAGTAAACACCAATTACAAAGAGCATGAATTGGCTTTCATCCTCGAAAACTCCGATATGCACACGCTCTGCATTACCGATGGTGCTGCCGGATACAACTATCTCGACATCGTATATTCGTTGTTACCTGAATTAAGAACACAAGCACGTGGTTATCTCAAAAGTGAGCGCTTCCCCGAATTAAAGAACGTGGTTTATATCGGTCAGGAAAAACACAGGGGCATGTACAATACTCCCGAAATGTTGCTGCTTGGAAGTACAAAAAACAACGACGAATTTGAAAAGATTAAATCAAGCGTAAACTGCCACGATGTGGTCAATATGCAATATACATCGGGGACAACCGGTTTCCCAAAAGGCGTTATGCTTTCGCACCACAACATTGCCAATAACGGCTATCTGACGGGCGAACACATGAACTTCACGCAAGCCGATAAACTCTGCGTCTGCGTTCCTCTTTTTCATTGTTTTGGCGTGGTATTGGCAACTATGAATTGCCTCACGCACGGATGCACTCAGGTAATGGTCGAGAAATTTGATCCGCTGATTACCTTGGCTTCCGTCCATAGGGAGCGATGCACCGCATTGTATGGTGTGCCCACCATGTTTATTGCCGAGCTGAACCACCCTATGTTCAACATGTTTGATATGACATCGTTGCGTACAGGAATTATGGCAGGCGCGCTTTGCCCCATGGAATTGATGCGCCAGGTAAATGAAAAAATGTACATGGATGTTACTAGCGTTTACGGACTGACTGAATCGTCACCGGGCATGACGCAAACCCGCATTGACGACTCCTTCGAAGTGCGCTGCACCACTGTCGGGCGTGAATACGAATTTACTGAAGTAGCGGTAATTAATCCCGAAAC
>DAIOHI010000215.1:0-5013 GCA_036744815.1 Paludibacteraceae bacterium | reverse complement strand
GCCGAATTGTAACCTCCGATTGGTGGTAGTGGATCTTCTCCTTCTCCTTTACATCCATTAAATCCAACTGTCATAATAGCGACAGCAGCCAAAACACTAAAAAACTTTACTTTTTTCATGATACTTTTGTTTAAAATTAATAATACAATTCAAATATATTTAGTTAGAATAATTAGGATTCTGTTTTAGTAATCCTTTACTTAGCGTAATTTGTTCCTCAGGTATAGGAAATAATTCGTGCTTCCCTATTACAAAAACCTGTCCTACGGCGGACATAGCTGTTGATGCTTTGCCTGTACGTACAATATCAAACCAACGATCGTGTTCCATAGCCATCTCAAGCCTCCGTTCTTTATAAACTTGATCCAATGTTAATGTATTGTGAATGGAATCCAATCCTGCTCTATGCCGAATAGCGTTGATCTGTACTAAAGCCGAATCAATCTCTCCTATATGCACACCCGATTCGGCACGTATCAATAATAGATCACTATATTTCAACAAACGAACATTTTTTGCTGTTTCGCCTTTATTATCATTCCAAGACTCTTTTGTGCGACTTTGATAGGCTTTATAATTGTAACGAGGATTAGTCCATCCGCTTGTTGGTGTTTGAAAACCATCCCAAAGCACTTGCCCCGTAAACATAATTGTTCCTTCCTTCCGCTTATCTCCTTCTTCATAGGCATTTACCAAATTAACGGTTGGCGTATTGAATCCCCATCCATGGTCAGGTGAACCGCGACCGCTTTGAACATCAGTATAACCATTAACCCCTTTTCCTAAAGTGGCTTGAATTTCAAAAAGCGACTCTGAACCGTTTTCACCAACTTCGCGCCAAACATCTGCATAATCAGACAACAAAGCATAGAGCCCGCTATGAATTACGTTTCCCGACATAGCGAAAGCATCGTTCCATTTTTCCTGATACAAATAAACTTTCGACAACAAACCTTGTGCTGCTCCTTTTGTTGCACGTCCAATGTCTGCATTTCCATATTCAGATGGAAGTGAAAGAATCGCATCTTTCAAATCATTTTCTATTTGAGTATAGGTTTCTTCTTTTGTCTTGCGCGTATAAACTGTTTTATTTACTAAATCTTCGTTTTTAAAATCAATTTTATCGGCAATAATGGGTACTCCTCCAAAACATCGAACCAAATCGAAATAGAACATGGCTCGTAAAAACTTTAATTCACCAATATATTGCTTTTTTAGGTTTTCGTCTAATGTTACTTCTCCTAAATAGAATATACCTTCATTACATCTATAGATACCAGCATAACGCTGCTTCCAAATATCGTTAAAAGAGCGTAAAGTTGGGTCAAAAGCCAAATTATCCAGTTTGTCTTTATCCGTTCCGGCATCTCCGCTTGAGGATCCTTTATCTGCATCGTCAGAAGTTATACTTGTCAATCCAATCCAGGCAAAAGAATACATTTCAAAATTCAACATTTGATTGTAAGCCGCATTTACCACTTCTGATGCATATTTTTGATTAGATAAAAAATCATCTTTCGATATTTTATCTTGAGGCAAAACATTCAAATCATCCGTGCAGGCACTTAAAGCGATAACAAATAGTGCCGAAAAAAGAATTATTTTATTTCGTTTCATACTGTTTTAGACTTAAAATTGAACATTTAATCCTACCGAAAAAGTTTTATTGGTCGGATAGGCATCTAACTCTATTCCTGCGGTTGTTAGGGGATTACCATTATCCGAACCGGATAATTCCGGTGAAAAACCCGAATATTTAGTAAGGATAAATGGATTCGTAGCAGTAGCAAATATCCTTAGTTTATCTATCTCTTTAATTATTGTCGGCAATTTATACGCGAGTGTAATATTGTTTACTCGTAAGAAGGCTCCATCTTCGATATAATAAGTTGATGGTCTTGGGGTATCAGCAAAAGGTCTTGGGTTTTTCGCATTCGGGTCGGGATTCGACGGAATCCAAAAATCTTTCAACTCACTCATTTCCACATTTTCACCGCCGGAACGCTGAGCTTTCTTCCCATTATAAACTTTATTTCCTCCCACTCCGTATAAGTCCATCGAAAATTCAAGCTTCTTATATTCAACACCTAAATTAAAGCCATAAGTGTAAGTAGGTATATAAGATCCGGCATACACTCTTTCATCGGAATAAGTAAATGCACCGTCAACACTAAATCCGGTTACTTGATACACGTAAAACGAACCGATAGGGTCTCCCTTATGAATTTCCTTCGTATATTGTCCGTTGCCTAAATCTCCACCTGTCAGCTTATCAAAGAAAGAACTATAAATTTCTTTTACTGAGTTTTTATTAAAAGCAATATTTCCTCCTATAGTATAGGTAACAGATTCTCCAATTTTATCTTTCCAATTTAATGATATTTCTACTCCCTTATTCTCAACTACCCCAGTATTCAAAAATACCGGATCTGGAGAAAGTCCCGCATGTAATTTTACCGGAAGAATTACATTATCTGTTTTCCGATTATAAAATTCAACAGAACCCGACAACCTTTGTTGTAAAAGATGAGCGTCGAATCCAAAACCAATCTCTTTTGTCGTTTCCCATGTCAAATCAGGATCAACCGCATAAGGCACATAGGAACCAGGATAAATTATTTCGCCAATACCAAAAGGATAAGTTGCGCCATTATTGAAAAGAACTTGATTTACTGATGGAGTCGCGTTTCCATTGCCAATTTCACCATAGCCAACTTTTATTTTCAGAAAGTCGATAAAAGAAGTCAATGTTTCAAAAAAGTCTTCGTCACTGATAATCCAACCTCCGGAAATAGCCGGAAACAATCCCCATTTATTTTTTCCGGTAAAATCACTAATACCGTCCCTGCGCAACGAAGCTGTTAATAAATACCTATCATTATATGCATAATCTCCTCTTACAAAATATCCCAAATTCACCAAAGGAGTTTGGTTGGTATTTGTAATAATTGTGCTTGGAGCCATTTTGTCATCATTTTTTGACAAATTCAATGCCCAATAATTCGATTGATATGGTACATTATAACGAGTAGCCGAAAGTTCTTGTGTTGTACGCGATGTTGAACGCGTAACTCCTACAACAGCTGTCACATCATGAGCATTAAAACTTTTGTTGTAAGTCAAAAAATTATCCCAGTTCCAAACAAAGAAACTGCTTCTGCGTTGTTGTAATGTGCTGTAATACTTATTTGGATATTCTGTTGCGGTAGGATTTTGACTAAACCAGTTTTCTTCGTTCGAGGTATAAGTATAACCTTGTCCTGAGTCGTAAGTAGCACCGAAGTTTGAGTTAAACTTCAACTCGTTTAATATTTTTATTTCAGCACCGACACTTCCTGTCAATGTTACATTACGGTTCTTCTCTGTAGTATAACCTAACATTGCCACCGGATTAGCCACATTATTAAACTTCTCTCCTGTAGTTCCGATCAGTCCTGTAGAAGTATCAAGAAAAGGCATACCCCATTTGCCATTGTCATATTTAACGGGCATCATCGGAGCTTGCTTATAAGCTGAGGTAAATGCACTTGCGGACTTTGGAGCATTATTAGCAACAGAAATATTAATAGACTGAAGTATCTTCAAACGATCATTAAACAAACGATAATCATTTTTGCTGAGAATATTTGTCCTATCGTAATCTGTACCTTTTAATATTCCTTTTTCGGTGTAACGCGAAGCTCCAAAATAATAATTAGCATTTTCAGAACCTCCTGAAAGCGAAATAGCATTATTAGTAGTAATTCCGGTACGGGTGATTTCGCTCAGCCAGTCTGTGTTGTACGGCTGTTCTTGAGAATATCGAGGTTGCCCGGTTGCAAAATTTTGATAATAAGCAAATCGATAAGAATCTGCCATTTCAACAGTTCTTTGTATGGATTTAGCGCCTACGTTTCCATCGTAGTTTACTTTTATTTCTCCCTTATTCCCTTTTTTCGTTGTAATAAGGATAACACCACTTGCCGCTTTATTTCCATAAATAGCCAAAGATGAAGCATCTTTAAGAATATCCATAGTTGCAATATCGTTAGCGCTCAAGCCATTCAGACTAGTCGCTTCAATTCCGTCAATGACGTAAAGAGGATTTCTACCACCCAAAACAGTATTGATACCACGAATCATAACGGTGGGTGATTTCCCAGGCTCATCTGTTGCTACAATATTTACTCCAACAGCTTTACCTTGTATAGACTGAACTGCGGACTGCGCAGGTGTTTTTAATATCTCAGCCGACCGAACTTGAGCTACTGAACCGGTTATTGCTCCGGCTTTTTTTGTACCATAACCTACAACAACCACTTCTCCGAGCAGTTCGGTATTTGGCTCAAGCCGAATATTCAATTTCGTTTCGCCTTGAACCGTTATTTCTTGTGACTTATAGCCTAAAAAGCTAATCTGAATCACACTGCCTTGAGATGTATTAAGAGAGAATTGACCATCGACATCGGTCATTGTTCCGAAAGAACTGCCTTTTTGAAGTACTGATGCTCCAATAAGCGCTTCGTTGCTTTGAGCATCCACCACAACACCCGTAATTTTTACGCTGTTTCTTATGATGTTGACACCATCCTTTGTAACCACTACAGTCTCGCCGCCTTTCTTTACAACAACTCCGTCTTGAGTGACTTCGACCTTTCCATTGTCTTTGTTGTTTTGGGCGAAAGCAAATCCTCCTAAGAATAAAAGGAAGGAAAGAAAAATAGCTTTACTTTTCATGTTTGTATTAGTTTTCATATTACTTTATCGGTTATAGAACTTATTCCCACTAAACGGGTAATTAAGCAAGGACAAAACTAAAGAAGCAAAAATCAAAAGCCAAATAAAACATTACACTACTATTACACGAGGTCATCTTTTTAATAAATGGGCAAGCTCACTTATACCTCTCAAAAAAATATATAGAACTGATAAACAGAATCTAATCTATCTCTAAAATATGATCTGTCAGGTTCTGGTTTGGTTGTAAATCGAGCTTTTTTCGTAGTCGATAACGGCTATTTTCTACTGCACGAA
>DAIOHI010000214.1:0-5016 GCA_036744815.1 Paludibacteraceae bacterium | reverse complement strand
GTTTACCAATCGGAAATTTCAATCATTGATAGCTAATATGGGACACTTACATCATCTCAGCACCGACAACTCTGCTTTTAATGGTGCTTTCTTTAAAATTCCAATTGTATTTTTTTCTTGTTTATCCGGTAAAATTAAGTTTCTTGTTGCTTAACTTTATACCCAAACAAAGGTAGGATATTCACTATCAAATATGGACGTAACGGAAAACATAGTCGAAACGCCATGTTTTTTTTGCTTTTGAGTATTACCTGCTCTTTTTTGTATAACGAGACGGACGAGATAAACTTTAAAACCCGCTATACGCAATTCGTATTCTCATTGGACTTTCGTTATTCGAACCGCCTCTTATTGTAACAGCGCTCATTGGAATCATATGTTTTGCTGACGTTATGGAGGTAGTGGAAGAGATAGTAGTATATTCAGGCGTCATAGGCAACAACACCATATCTAACTTTTCGGGCAACACACTTTCCGTCTTTTTCGCATTTCTAATTTCTTCCGATATCAAAGAAGCTAAATTGAAGGAATAATATCTGGTTGTATCACCGTCGCTATTGATAGACATTTGATAGCTTGCATATATAGCTGCTGTATCAATTGCACTTGCAGGTATTCTATTTCTTGCATAATTTCTATCTAACGCATCTTTCTTTATCAGCAACATATAGTTTGGCGGCGACATGCCATACTTAACGTTCTCGAAATCCGTAACCTCAACTTTTAAAGTGGCTTCATTTATCATCAAATTCTTATTCTTGATGCTATCGTTCATCCGATCATTTATCCGCTTAAGAGGGATTTGCACGCGAGTAAAAATATTTGCAGGAGAAGAAACATAAGACTTACCAGCTTCCGGTTTTACTACATTTTGTCTATTAGGATGCTGAATGCGATTCACTTGACGCACTTCACTATTAGCAGGAAAAGACACAAGCTGTGATATACGATAAGTAGAATCTGGAGTCACAATATCATAACTGTAATAATAACTTAGCACAAGGCTGCCAACTGCCAACAAAGCAGAGCTTCCGAAATCCGTTGTGATATAAAGTCCTTTGAAAAAGTTAAAGAAATTTTCATCACTTGCGTATGTAACTTTTTCGTTAGCAGGACGAAATCGCTGTACAAAGTCATTGGATAATTTGAATATTACAGCAGTAGAATCATAACGAGCCGTATCTTTAGCTACTATTACCTGCGAAGCCAAGGGTTTTGTAAAGTCGGCATAATCATCAACATTTAGATTGCTGGGATAAGTGCCTAAAAAAGTAAAAGGCTCCCCTTTCATTTCATAAATACTAATTCTCATGGGTGAATTTCCATCACCAAACCACGAATAGTAAGAAAGCGCAATGCGTGCCGAGTCAAAAGTCAAGTTAAGCTGATTCATATTAAACTCGAATCCGATAGGTGCTTTCACTTGGGCAAAAATATCTGCTCTTGTTGAGCCATATATTTCATTATGATAATATCCCAATAAAAACGAATCGGGAATGGCATAAACATAATCAACAAGCATTGTGTCTGTCGATACGTGGAATGTATCCGCAGCAAACTCAATAATATCACCATCCGGCTGAACAATCGCTCCTAAACTGGCATCATTATCCGCACATGAAACAAAAAACAATGATATACTAACAAGCAAACCAAGAAAAATACGCTTCATATTGATCTTTATGAATTATTTGATGTGCAAATTAACAACAAATAAAGCGAAATTTTATACCAAACTATCATAAAATTTCACAAATTCGCTAGCATAATTTTCATCTGCCTGAAAAGGTAGTACTTTTTTGTTTTTCGACGCCGCATATTCCATCAACTCAACACTTGCATTGGGACTTGATGCGATAACCGCGTCAGAGAAATTAATGGCTAATTTACTGAGTGTAGAATAGTCGATCGTATTGCCTTGCAAAACTTCGGTATCTTCTTTGCTAATACCATCCAAAACAAGTTTTTCGGCAAACAACGGACGGAAAGGCTTTTTAAACTCGTCATCGAAAAGCGAATAAACCACCTTCGAATGTTTGAATACAAAGGCGCCAGAGCCGTCATCCAACCTTGACAATGTATCACATCAGGAGTCCAACGCAGTTTTTTTACCGTTTCCATCACTCCGCGCACAAAGAAAATCGTCCGCTCGTCGTTATCATCGTATTCTTCTTCTTCGTCATCAGCTATCGTGTTTTTCCTATGAAAATAATCATCGTTATCAATAAAATAAACCTGCATACGAGCAGCCTGAATAGATGCCACTTTGATAATCAAAGGATGATCGGTATCATCAATTATCAGATTCATTCCCGAAAGGCGAATAACTTCATGAAGTTGATTACGACGCTCGTTAATAGCTCCGAATTTCGGCATAAAAGTACGTGTTTCACGTCCTAATTCTTGAACTGCTTGAGGTAGATATCGCCCCATGTTGGCTAACTCGGATTCGGGAAGGTAAGGAAAAATTTCTTGCGAAATGTAGAGTATTTTTTTTGCTTTTTTCATGCTCGCTAAAATGAAAGTAACTTTCAACTTGCAAAGATATATAAAAAAAATCGGATATGAGCAAGAAAAAGATAGAATGATTTTCGTAAAATATCCTTATTACTGTATAAAAAGACCGATTTTTTATCTCTCAAAACAAGACATCGAGGCTCTTCCAAGCAGCAAATCTTCATAACATATCAGCGAAAACAAAAAGAATGAAATATCCAGCAAAAACTTTCTTATTGTAAAACATCAACTCAAAAACGAGATGAATTTGACCGCACAAACTCAAGAAAAAATCTTTTGTTATTGGAGATTTGTTTTGAAACATATAATACGGTCTTTTTTTATTAACTTTAAAGGCTTGATCATGTTTGCGTCAAAATTTGACCGAATTAATAAGCTTGCTGCAAAAATTTCAATAATTACGGATTCTTATTTATTACCACAAAACAAGCACAGGAACAGATTATTAGCCATTTCAAAGAAACAACAAAGATGCATAAATCTTAATTTATTGATTTTTTACTAAAAAAATGCGCAAATTATTGTGATTTTATTGACATTTTATTTAATTTTGCAGTCAATAAATATCATTAAGTAATTTACTTAAGACAAAAAAACACGCGGAAAGCAGTATCAAACAGCAAGCGAAACACACGCAACAAAAGGTTTTTATTAGCATAAATGCTCGTTTCGTTTTAATTCGAAGTTTGTTGAAAATAGCAAAAAATATTCTGATAAAAATAACAATTTTTCCAAAAATTAGATTATGTCAACATTGAGATTTAAAGTCGTAGAAGATGCTTTTAAGAAAAAAGCAGTTCAAGTAACGCCTCCGGGCAAATCAGTAACCGATTATTACGGAAAATACGTATTCAATCGCGAACAAATGTCGAAGTATCTTTCGAAGGATACATTGAAAATCATTACGGACGTAATCGACAAAGGGGAAGCATTGGATAGAGATATTGCCGACCATGTTGCCGCAGGGATGAAAACTTGGGCTATCGAAATGGGTGCAACGCATTACACTCACTGGTTTCAACCGCTAACAGAAGGAACGGCTGAAAAGCACGACTCTTTCATCGAATACGTGGATGCTCCAGGCGGAGCGGTGATTGAAGAGTTTTCCGGCAAATTATTGGCACAACAAGAACCTGACGCATCCAGCTTTCCGAGCGGAGGCATCCGCAACACTTTCGAAGCTCGCGGATATACGGCATGGGATCCGGCATCGCCAGCATTTATTGTTGACGACACACTTTGTATTCCAACTGTATTTATTTCGTACACGGGAGAAGCGCTGGACTACAAAACACCTCTTCTGAAAGCACTTAATGCGGTTGATAAAGCTGCTACAAGCGTTGCTCAAATTTTTGATTCTAAAGTAAAAAAAGTATATTCTTATCTTGGTTGGGAACAAGAATATTTTCTGATTGACGATGGTTTATACGCCGCTCGTCCCGATTTAGCGCTTACAGGACGTACGCTGATGGGACACGAAAGTGCTAAAAACCAACAATTGGAAGATCATTATTTTGGTTCTATTCCAACACGCGTTCAAGCTTTCATGAAAGATCTTGAATTTGAAGGATATAAATATGCAATTCCGTTGAAAACTCGTCATAACGAGGTAGCTCCTAACCAATTCGAATTGGCTCCAATTTTCGGCGAAACAGGATTGTCAATCGACCAAAACTTATTGGTAATGGCTTTGATGAAACGTGTTGCACGTCGTCACGGATTCCGTGTATTGTTGCACGAAAAACCATTTGCCGGTATTAATGGTTCGGGAAAACACAACAACTGGTCACTTGGAACCGACACAGGTGTTGGTTTACTCACTCCGGGAAAAAACCCAGAAGAAAACTTACAATTTATCACTTTTTTGGTGAACACTTTAGTAGCCGTTCATAAACACAACGCTTTGTTGAAAGCATCTATTATGACAGCTCAAAATGCACATCGTTTGGGAGCTAACGAAGCGCCTCCTGCAATTATTTCGGTTTTCTTAGGCTCGCAAATAAGCGCCGTTTTAGATAAGTTGGAGAAAAGCACCAGCGAAGAAGCTATTATCGTTGACGCAAAGAAAAAAATGAAATTAGGAGTTGCTCATATTCCCGAAGTATTGCTCGACAATACCGATCGTAACCGTACATCTCCTTTTGCATTTACAGGAAACCGTTTTGAATTCCGCGCGGTTGGTTCTTCGGCAAACTGCTCTTCGGCAATGACAGCGTTGAACGCCGCCGTTGCAAGCCAATTGAAAGAATTTAAAGCAGAATACGACGCAAAAATAGTTTCGGGCGTATCGAAAGAAAAAGCAATTTTCGATTTATTGAAAAAGCATATCAAGGAAAGTAAAGCCATCCGTTTCGACGGTAACGGTTATAGCGACGAATGGAAAGAAGAAGCTAAAAAACGCGGACTTGATTGTCAAACAAGCGTTCCACGCATTATTGAGGCTTACACTTCGGAAGAAAGCATCAAAATGTTTACCGAAATAGGCGTACATCCTGAAAA
>DAIOHI010000213.1:0-5029 GCA_036744815.1 Paludibacteraceae bacterium | reverse complement strand
TAAAGATATTGCTTTTATTAAGGAAAGGGAATTTATTAAAGGATTAGAATACTTGCTTGAGTTATTTTTCATTCTTTATTTTTTATGATTCGAATAAATAAAAAGGGTCTAAGTTTTTGATCTAAATTTATAGAAATAAAATAGCAGAGATCTAATTCCCTGCTATTTTATTTCTATAAATATCAATTAACTACTCGATAACAATTGGTTTATATTTTGGTACCAAGGATTTCATTACAACCCAACCGATAAGGTAGGCAACAGCACAAACTGAGAAAATAATAAAATACCCGGCTTCAATTCCATGATATCCAAGAAAAGACATATTACTTTCTTGTGCATAATCGAACAATATACCTGAGCCTAAATTGATTATCATAGCTCCTATCCCTCCTGCCATTCCGCCAATTCCTGTAATCGTCGCGATAGAGGATTTTGGAAACATATCTCCAATAGTAGAAAATATATTGGCAGACCATGATTGATGCGCGGCTCCAGCAATACCAATAATAATAATAGGAAGCCAGTAAGAAATATGCCCTAAGGGCTGAGCGAATAATGCCAATAATGGGAAGAATGCAAAAATCAACATAGCTTTCATCCGTCCGGCGTATGGTTCCATTCCTTTCTTTTCAACAAAAATAGTTGGGAGATAGCCTCCAAACAAGGATAGCATGGAAATTAAATACAATACGAATATTGCTATTTGCGCTTTAGGATCGGACGAAGGCATATCATAAACCGAACTTAAATATGCCGGAACCCAAAATAGATAGAACCACCAAACACCATCGGTCATGAATTTACCAAAAGCGAAAGACCATGTTTGTTTATATTTGAAGCAATCGCCAAAAGAAAGTTTTTTCTCTTGAAGTTTTGCCTTTCCATTCGTTGCGAGATTTTCATCATCTTGATTGATATATGCTAATTCGGCAGCATTTACCTTCGGATTGTTTTCCGGCTTTTTATATACAAACACCCAAAATCCCATCCAAATAAAGCCTAAAGCTCCAATAATAATAAATGCCATTTCCCATCCAAAATATTTTGCAATAACCGGAATTGAGAGAGGAGCAAGCAAAGCGCCTATTTGTGCTCCGGCATTGAAAACACTAGTTGCAAATCCTCTGTCTTTTTTAGGAAAGTATTCTGCCGTAGCTTTGATTGCGGCGGGAAAATTCCCGGCTTCTCCTAAAGCCAATACAGCGCGAGAAAATATAAACAACATCACACTGACATTGATTATTTTTCCAACATTATCTACCTTTGCAATAACCTCTCGTGCACCTTCGAATCCAACAAACCATTCTCCGGCAACAATTCCTGATGTGGCAATTCCACAATATGCGTGCATACAAGCTCCTAAAGACCAGATACCAATAGCCCATAAAAAGCCTTTTTTCGTATCAAGCCAATCGACAAAACGACCAGCAAAAAGCATACATAACGCATAAAAACCCGAAAAGAACATGGTAATATATCCGTAATGGGTATTTGTCCAATGAAACTCCGGTGCAATAAAATCCATCCAAGTCAATGAAAGCACCTGTCGGTCAAGATAATTAATTGTTGTTGCAAAGAAAAGCATGGCGCAAATAGTCCACCTGTAATTGGTCATTTTACTTACGCCTTCATTCGTTTTACTCATTTTTAATGTGTTTTTTATGTATAAATTAAAGATTATTTTCTTACTTGTTTAATTATAGCCAGTGCTTCTTTACATTTCTCACTTATCTTTTCCCAATCCTTTGCCACAATAACATCTGCCGGAAAAAGATTAGATCCCATGCCCACACAGCTTACTCCTGCATCAAACCAAGATTTCAGATTCGCTTCTTCGGGTTTCACTCCACCCGTCACGATTAGCATCGACCAAGGCATAGGAGCTTTCAATCCTTTCACAAAGCTGGCTCCCAACACATCACCGGGAAAGACCTTGCAAAGATCGCAACCCATTTCTTGAGCAAAACCAACTTCTGAAACCGAGCCACAACCAGGTGTATAAGGCACTAAACGACGGTTTGCAACTTTCGCCACATCGGGATTAAAAAGTGGACCTACAATAAAGTTTGCGCCCAACTGAATATAGAGCGCGGCTGTAGGCGCGTCCACAACAGATCCTATTCCCATTATCATTTCCGGACATTCTTTTGCAGCCCATTTGGTCAGTTCACCAAATACTTCGTGAGCAAATTCTCCTCGATTTGTAAACTCAAAAGCTCTGACTCCTCCTTGATAGCAAGCTTTCACTACGTTTTTCGCAACTTCAATATCTTTGTGATAAAACACAGGGACCATTCCTGTGCTCATCATAGCATTAAGTACTTGTATTTTATTAAATCTCATAAAAATATCAGCATTCCAAAGCCTCTTTGAGAAACTTTTAGATACTCATTAATTAAGTTTATATTTCTATTTATTTTAAAATGTTTTCCATCGGAAAAATATGAAAATTTAGCGGCTGACCCTTCCACTTCCGTCTCCTTTCATCAGAGTTTCAACTTCGGGTACAGTTACCAAATTGAAATCACCATAAACCGTATGTTTCAAACAAGAAGCTGCAACAGCAAAATCCAGTGCCTTTTGGTCGTCGTTCGTGTAATTCAGTAAACCATAAATCAAACCGCCCATAAACGAATCGCCGCCACCAACGCGGTCAACAATATGAGTAATATCGTAGCGTTTCGATTCGTACAACTTCCCGTCGCTATACAAAACTCCGCCCCATGTATTATGATTGGCGTTGATAGAACCACGCAAAGTTATAATTACTTTTTTCGCACGCGGAAATTTTTTCATCATCTGAGTACAAACCGACTCGAACTCGGCTGCATCAATTTCGCCTCCCGTATGAGCCACGTCAAAGCCTTCGGGTTTAATGCCAAATACTTTCTCTGCATCTTCTTCATTTCCTAAAATAACATCGCAACCCGCAACCAATGCCGGCATCACTTCTGCGGCAGTCTTACCGTATTTCCAAAGATTTTTACGATAATTCAAATCAGTCGAAACTGTAACACCCATTTCGTTAGCTACGCGAATGGCTTCCAAACAAGCGTCGGCAGCACCTTGCGAAAGAGCCGGAGTAATTCCTGTCCAATGAAACCAATCGGCATCTTTAAAAATATCTTTCCAAAAAATCATGCCGGGTTTAATCTCTGCAATAGCAGAATTAGCACGATCGTAAACCACTTTACTCGGACGAGCGACAGCACCTGTTTCCAGGAAATAAATACCCATACGCTCACCACCACGTAAAATATGTTTGGTTCCTACATTATGTTTACGCAAATCCATAATGCAAGATTCAGCAATATCATTTTTAGGAAGACGAGTTACAAACTCAGCATCCATACCGTAGTTTGAAAGCGACACAGCCACATTAGCTTCACCACCGCCGAATGTGGCGTTCAATTGTTTTGCTTGACTGAAACGTTCGTAGCCCGGAGTGGCTAAACGAAGCATGATTTCTCCAAATGTTACAATTTTTTTACTCATTGTTTTTTTACAATTATTATATTATGTGTTTTTATGCTTATTAGTAAACTCCAAAAATACATTTGTTTTTTGAATTATCATGTATCATTTCGTACAAAAACATGTGACAAATTAACCTAAAAAGGAGGATGTTTTATTAAAAGAGTATTCTTGTATATAAAACATTTTTTTGTCTTTAAATTAATATTAGATTTAACTTTCAAAAGTTTTTTTTGAAAGCGAAATTTGTATGAATAACATCATCTTAACAGTAACACTACAAGACACAGAGTCATTTTCGTGTTCGCCCACGAAGATACATATTTTTTTTATTTGTAAAAAATTATCTTACTTTGCAAGCTAAAAAGATTAACGCATGAATCGTCAAAAAATACGGATAAAAGATATCGCTGTTATGGCTGGAGTATCCGAAGGAACGGTTGACCGAGTTTTGCATAACAGAGGAGAGGTTTCGGAAAAAAGTCGCAAAGCAGTGAACGACGTTTTAAAGAAAATCAACTATTCTCCCAATATACTTGCGCGCTCGCTTGCCTCGAAAAAAGAATATCATTTCATCGCCATCATTCCTGAATTTCGGAAAGGAGAATATTGGGAATCGATTGCTAAAGGTTTTGACATCGCGCTTCAAGAATTTAAAGAATATCATGTGCATATTGAAAAGAGGTTTTTCAATCAATATGATATTTCATCTTTCATTAATATTGCCAAAGAAGTACTGACTTTAGAACCGGACGCTGTATGCATTGCTCCTATTTTTAAGGACGAAGCAGTAAATTTCACAAAAGAATTAAGCAGAAAAAAAACTCCCTTTTCTTTTATCGATTCGATGATTGACAACAGTAATTTTCTAAGTTATTACGGGCAAAATTCTTTTCAGAGCGGATATGTAGCAGCACGGCTCATGTTTGAAACGCTTCCTCCTAAATCTCAAATTATTATTGCCCGAACAAAACGGAAAGGTTCCATATCGAATCAAACAGAAAAAAGATATAACGGATTTAAACAATTTATTCAAGACAATCAACTCGAAAACGATATTCAGTTGATCAACTTTGAAATAGGTAAAGATGAAGATGAATCAAGTAAACAAGAATTACATCGTGTTTTTGAACAAAATTCCAATTTAAAAGCAGCGATTACATTCAGTTCTAGAGTGTATAAATTAGCGCAACAACTGAAAGACATAGAAAAGACAGATGTGAATGTGATTGGCTACGATTTGCTGGATGAAAACGTGGAATTATTACGACAAGGCAGTATAAATAAATTGATCGCGCAACGTCCTGAAGAACAAGCCTACAAATCTATTCAAGATTTATGTAAAAAACTGATATTCAATCAGGAAATTATTCAAATTAATTTTATGCCTATCGACATTTTAATAAAAGAAAACATCGATTATTATCTCGAATACCGATGAATAATTAATTTTCCGCGTCAAATATTATATTCCATCATATCAACTATGCCGGCTCTTAACGCATATTTGGTAGCCTCATGCACATTATTGACTTCTATTTTTCGAAAAATA
>DAIOHI010000212.1:0-5058 GCA_036744815.1 Paludibacteraceae bacterium | reverse complement strand
AACAAGCTGTTCGAGTGAATCGGGCAGCTTGTTTTGTTTTTGCTAACATCTATAATTCTAGCATATTTTCAATGCTTATTTACTCTATTTCAGCTTAAAAGATGAAAATATCAGGATATTTTTTGTTTTATCACTTCTATTTTCTATTTTTACATCTTGTTAATTTACTCATAGTTAGCAAGTCTTCTATCTAACACACAAATAAAAAGAGAAAACAGCCTTTATTAAAATGAAAAATGGCTGAAGGCAAAGTCTCCGATTATGCTTAAATTAGACAAAAACAGACAAAGAATAAATTAGAATAGATGAAAAATAAAGGAGTGGTGGACGTAATCACCCTCGGTTGCTCAAAAAACTTGGTTGATTCGGAGCAGTTGATGCGTCAGTTTGAAGTGCTGGGATATCGGGTAAGGCACGATGCGGAAAAACCCGATGGAGATGTTGTTGTAGTAAACACATGCGGGTTTATTGGTGATGCGAAAGAAGAAAGCATCAATACGATCTTACAATTTGCCGAATTGCGCAAAGAACAAAAGATAGGGAAATTGTTCGTTATGGGATGTTTGTCGGAGCGCTATTTAAAAGAATTGCGGAGTGAAATCCCCGAAGTTGATAAATTCTACGGAAAATTTAATTACACAGATATATTGCAAGAGTTGGGGCAGGAATACCGCGCCGATTTGCGTTTGGAGCGAAAACTCAGCACACTGTCTCATTACGCATATCTGAAAATATCGGAAGGTTGCAACCGCAGTTGTTCATATTGCGCCATTCCGATTATCACAGGTCGTCATCGATCGCGTTCGATGGACGATATCGTATCAGAAGTAGAAAAACTGTCGGCTCAAGGCGTTAAAGAGTTTCAGCTGATTGCTCAGGATTTATCCTACTACGGACTCGACAAGTATAAAGAGCTCAAATTAGCGGAATTAGTAGAACGTCTTTCAGACATAAAGGGAGTTGAATGGCTCAGGTTGCATTATGCTTATCCGGCGCATTTCCCTTATGATGTATTGAAAGTAATGCGCGAACGCGACAATGTATGCCGATATTTGGATATTGCTTTGCAGCACATCAGCGACAATATGCTGACGCAAATGCGCCGTAATATAACTTCGGCTGAAACTTACGAATTGCTGCATCGCATACGGGAAGAAGTGCCTGGAATTCATTTACGCACAACATTGTTGCTCGGGCATCCCGGCGAAACGGAAAAAGACCTGGAAGAAGTAAAAGACTTTATTAAGAAAATACGTTTTGAACGCTTGGGTGCTTTCGCCTTTTCGAACGAAGAAGGAACTTATGCTTATAAAAATTACAGCGACGAAATCCCCGAAGAAGAAAAACATCGTAGAGTGGATGAGATTATGTCGATACAGCAATCAATTTCGGCGGAAATAAATGAGCAAAAGATCGGACAGCGGATGAAGATAATGATCGACCGAAAGGAAAACGATTATTTTGTAGGAAGAAGCGAGTTTGATTCACCTGAAGTCGATCCGGAAGTGCTGATACCTGTATCTACCAAAGGAATTACTATTGGTAATTTTTACGAAGCGGAAATTACCGGAGCTACGGAATTTGATTTGTATGGAAAGTAAGGAAGCTTATTTTCTAATAAACATAAAGTACATTCAGGTATATGACCTGACATTTGGCGAACTTACAATTAACTTTATAAACTTCTATCTTTTAGATCGAAAGGCATGAACAACAAAGAACTAATCGCTGCTATTGCAGACAAAATCGGACTGACAAAATCGGAAGCTTCGGATTTATTGGAGAGTACCGTTTCTATCATGCGCTCTCAAATTGCAGAGGATAATGCAATAAGCATACATGGTTTCGGAACTTTGGATTTACGCAAAAGAGAAGAGCGTATTTCTGTACATCCATCTACCCAAATCCGCACCCTGACACCACCTAAATTGGTAGTAGGATTTAAGCAAAGTGCTATTTTGAAAGATAAAATCAACAAAATCGAATCATGAGTACGAATAAACTGTCATTACAAGAGCTTGCTGACGAACTATCAGCGAAATCGAACATTACGAAGCGTGCCGCGGAAGATTTTGTACGGGTTTTATTCTCAACTATCGAAGAAGCGTTGAGTGATAAGGATTCGGTAAAGATCAAAGATTTTGGAACATTTAAAGTTCAATCGGTAGAAGCACGTAAAAGTGTGAACGTTCAAACCGGTGAGGAAATCATCATTCCCGAATACAATAAAATAAGCTTTATTCCGGATCAAGGATTTAAAGCTTTAGTAAATGAGCCTTTCGCACACTTGGAAGCTGTTGTTTTGGATAATTTAGAGGAAACAACTCCACTCCGAAACTTAAGCGAACAAGCCAACGAAATAAAAAGCATTATTTCTGATATAGAAGCTCTATCGCCTAAAAAAGAACAGAAAAAAGACAACGAGCCAATTATTGAAAAGCAAGCAATAATTGAAGATAATGATGATAAAGCTCTGGTTGAAGACGAAGTTATCGACAATGAAGTTGTGATTGATGAAGAGTCTGAAAAAGAGGAAACAGAGGAAACAACAACTGAAGATACAAAAGAGGAATATGCAATTACAGAAGAATATATCGACAAAATTATTGCCACAAGAAAGCGTAAAATAAGAACTTGGTGTATAGTTGCGTTATCAACCCTATTGTTATGTATCGGGATTTACTTCGTTTTTAAAAATCCTTTTGTTACACAAAAACTAGCGTCGTGGACAAAAGAAAGCTCATACGTTGAATTTACCGTGATTACTGATTCTGTAAAATCAGAAAAGCCGTCGATAAAAAGCGACTCTTTAAGAAACACAGAAACAATCCAGCCTAAAACAACGGAAGAAGTAAAACCTGTGATAGAAGTCGATGAACTACAAAAGGTTCTTGATTCTCCGCGCGTTTATAATGAATTTATTACTACTGAGAAAATGAAAGTTGGAGGTCGATTGGCGCGCTTCGCTCTCGATTATTATGGTCACCCACGTTTTTGGGTTTATATTTACGAGGCAAATAAGGATGTTATCAGCGATCCGAATAGCATCGCACCGGGTACAAGTATCCGCATTCCAAAGTTGAATCCGCTGCTTATCAAAGCGTCCGATCCTCGGTGCATACAAAAAGCCGACGAACTCGAAGCACTTTATCTGGAAAAAGATAAATAAAAGCAACTGTTCATATTTATTTTTTAACGCTGCGCCAATATGAGATAATCTCAAGTCGCAGCGTTATTTTTTTTCTATTGAACAGAAAAGCTATTAACTTTAACAATGTCTTTTGCTTGACAAGTCAAGGCTGTTGTACCTGACAAGTCAGGGTCAAGATGGTTGACGAATCAGAGTGTTGGTGTACCCGAATTGATCGTTGGAGAACAAAAGAAAAAGTCTGTATCGTAAGTTACGATACAGACTTTTCTTATTTATAATCTTGGATTATTTATTATTCTTCAGAAGAAGCGTAACTTATATCCGCCATACGTTTATAGCCTGTGTAACGCCATTTCGCATTCTCTTCAGCAGCTTTGAACAACTCTTCTGCTTCGGCAGGGAATTGCTTCATCAGCGAAGTATAACGCACTTCACCCTTAAGGAAGTCTTGGAATTTAGTCCAATCCGGTTCTTTCGAATCCAACTGCATTGGGTTTTGTCCTTCAGCTTCCAACTCGGGATTGTAGCGATACAGATGCCAGTAACCACTTTCAACAGCGCGTTTTTGTTCGTCTTGAGCTTTGCCCATTCCGGCACGAAGACCGTGGCTGATACATGGCGAATAAGCAATCACGATAGATGGTCCATCGTAAGCCTCAGCTTCGCGGATAGCCTTCAATGTTTGTGCTTGATTGGCACCCATAGCTACTTGAGCTACATAAACATATCCGTAAGTGGCGGCAATCATACCCAAGTCTTTTTTGCGAACTCGCTTACCCGAAGCGGCAAATTTAGCCACAGCACCAACCGGAGTCGATTTTGAAGCTTGTCCACCAGTATTTGAATAAACTTCAGTATCGAGAACAAGGATATTAACGTTTTTGCCCGATGCGATAACGTGGTCTAATCCACCGAAACCGATATCGTAAGCCCAACCGTCACCACCTATAATCCATTGCGATTGTTTGATCAGATATTGAGTCAAACCTGCTAATTCCTGACAGTATTTACATTCGCAAGCTTTTACTTTCGGTGTAATTAGTTTTTCCAATCTCTTGGTTTCGTCAGCATTTTCTTTATTCTCAATCCATTCGCTGAATAATCCTTTCAATTCGTCGGATACTTCCGTGCTTTCAATAGCTTCTTTCATAATGCGTTCGATACGATCGCGCATTTGATCTACTGCAAACAACATACCCAAACCGTATTCGGCATTGTCCTCGAACAACGAGTTTCCCCATGCCGGACCGCGTCCATCAGAGTTTGTAGTATAAGGAGTTGAAGGAGCCGAAGCGGAATAAATAGATGAACAACCTGTGGCGTTAGCTACCATCTGACGGTCGCCAAACAACTGAGTGATTAATTTCACATAAGGAGTTTCACCACAACCGGCGCATGCACCCGAGAACTCGAACAAAGGAGTTGCGAACTGTGAGTTTTTCACATTCAACTTCACATCTACCAAAGCTTGTTTCGAAGTAACATTGCTGATGCAGTAATCCCAATTATCTTGATTTGGATATTGTGTTTCGATGGCAACAAGCTCCAAGGCTTTTTCTCCCTTTTTACCCGGACAAACATCAACGCAGTTGTTACATCCCATACAATCCAACACGTCCACTTGAATGCGGAAAGATGTTCCTTCGAATCCTTTTCCGTTTGTTTTCAAAGCATCACTAAAAGGCGCATTTGCCATTTCGCCTTCGTTAAGAACGAAAGGACGAATAGCGGCGTGAGGACAAACGTAAGCACATTGGTTACATTGAATACAGTTATCCGAATTCCAAACCGGAACTTGAGCGGCAACACCACGTTTCTCATATTTGGTAGTTCCTTGATCCCAAGTACCGTCTTCGCGACCTTTAAATGCCGATACTGGAAGATCGTCGCCGGCTTGCGCATTAATC
>DAIOHI010000211.1:0-5091 GCA_036744815.1 Paludibacteraceae bacterium | reverse complement strand
AGTTGTATGCCGATGTTTGATATTACACTCAGTATTTCAACGTTATTTGTTCCTGTGGCATGCAGAAGAGCCTTCGATAACATATAATCGCCCGAAAGTACCGCTACTTTATTATTCCAACGTGCATTTACCGAAGCTTTTCCACGTCGTTCCAAGGTTTCATCCACCACATCATCGTGAATCAGACTTGCCGTATGAAGCAGCTCTATTGATATGGCACTTTGTATAGTACAAGGATTTATTTCGCCGAAAAGTTTGGCAGCCAACAGCACTAAAGTAGGACGCAGCTGTTTGCCTTTTTTTTGAAGCACGTATTCATTTACTCGAACGAGTAATTCATTATCCGATTGCAACGCGGAAACAAAAGTTTTTTCAAACAATTGCATCTCTGAAACAACGGGCTGTTTTAATGTATCAATAAAGCTCATGAATAATGCCACCAATTAAAATGGAATTGCAAAAGTAAGCATTTTTTAGTTTTGTTTCATATCCGACTTGTTTTTCTGCTTAAATTTTAGTTACTTTTACAGTCTAAAATCTGATATTGATTTTATTTAAGTAACACAACTCTTTTTAGTTTATAGTGTCAAGTTTGAATTGTGTGAATAAAATGCATTTTTCATAATGTTACATTATTAAATTGATCTGTAAGTTTTGAATACAAAATTTCGAAACAGCCATTTTTTTCAGAAACTATAAACTATAAAGTACAAACTACCTATTTTGATGAAAAAACTTTTCCTTATCGATGCTTACGCTGTCATCTATCGTGCATATTACGCTTTCATCCGTAATCCGCGTGTCAATTCAAAAGGTTTGAATACTTCTGCTATTTTTGGTTTTATCAATACATTGGAAGATGTTTTGAAACGCGAAAAGCCAACACATATCGCTGTTGCTTTCGATCCAAAAGGAAAAACCTTTCGCCACGAAGCCTACGAAGCTTACAAAGCACAGCGCGAAGCCACTCCCGAAGATATCCGCACTTCTGTTCCCATTATAAAAGAATTGGTAAAAGCTTACAATGTCGCCCTACTCGAAGAGCCGGGTTACGAAGCCGATGACGTTATTGGAACTATTGCAAAAAAAGCTGAAAAGGAAGGTTTTGAAGTTTATATGCTTACTCCCGATAAAGACTACGGGCAACTGGTTTCGGAACATATTTTCATGTATCGTCCGCGCCACACCGGAGGCTTCGAAACAATGGGAATTGACGAAGTGAAAGCAAAATACGATTTGGATAGCCACGAACAAGTTATCGATTTGTTGGCGCTGATGGGTGATGCTTCGGATAATATCCCCGGCTGTCCCGGAGTTGGAGAAAAAACAGCGGTAAAGCTACTTCAGCAATTTGGAAGCGTTGATAATATGTTTCAGCATACTGATGAGATAAAAGGCGCGTTAAGAACAAAAATAGAAGAGAACAAAGAGCAAATTATCTTTTCGCGTTTTTTAGCAACTATAAAAACCGATGTTCCCGTTGACTTCGAAGAAGATAAATTAAAAGTAGAATCTGTAAACGAGGAAACACTTCGCGCTTTGTTCGACGAATTGGAATTTCGAACGTTATCGGCAAAAGTATTTGGCAACACAACTACTGCAAGTGCGCCGAAAAAATCCGATTCGTTGCAAATGTCTCTGTTCGACGATCCTCCTGCTCACGAATCTCAGACCAAAGAAGCCATTTCGACAGATGAAACAGAAACGAATGAAGTATCCATAAATGGATTACGCTCTATCGAAGACACAACGCACAACTATATTTTAATTGACACAAAAGAAAAACGTGCCGAATTATTAACAAAATTGCTTGCCCAGAAATCGGTTTGCTTCGATACCGAAACTACCGGATTCGACGTATTCAACGATGAGTTGGTGGGCATGTCTTTTTGCTTTCGCAAGGGTGAGGCTTATTTTGTAAGTCTGCCCGATAACGCGGATGAAACAAAAAAAATCGCAATAGAATTCAAGCCTTTTTTTCAAAACAAGAATATTGAAAAAATCGGACAAAACCTAAAATTCGATTTGTCGGTATTGTTGTCTTATGGTATCGATGTAGAAGGAAAGCTCTTCGACACGATGATTGCCCATTATTTGCTGCAGCCGGAGTTGAGGCACGGCATGGATTATCTTGCCGATATTTATTTAAAATATAAAACCATACATTACGATGATTTGGTGGGGCAAGGGAAAAATCAAAAAAGTATTCGCTCGGTTGATATTAATTTGCTTTGCGATTATGCCGCGGAAGATGCCGATATCACTTTTCAATTAAAAATGATTCTTGAAAAGGAGTTACAAACAAATGCTTTGGAAAAACTTTTTTACGATATAGAAATGCCTTTGATGCGCGTATTGGGACGAATGGAAAGAAACGGCGTGCGCATTGATAGTAAAGCCTTACAGCAAAGTTCGGAAACACTGACCGAAGAAATGAAACGGACAGAAGAGGAAATTCAACAGATGGCAGGTGTGGAATTTAATGTTGGCTCTCCCAAACAAGTAGGTGAAGTGCTTTTCGAAACATTAAAAATCGACGAAAAAGCAAAAAAAACAAAAACGGGACAATATTCCACATCGGAAGACGTACTCGAAAAAATCCGTTCGAAGCATCCGATTGTAGGAAAAATATTAGATTATCGAGGAATCAAAAAACTATTGAGCACCTATATCGACGCGCTTCCCTTGCTTATAAATTCAAAAACGGGCAAGGTTCATACTTCCTATAATCAAACGGTTACATCTACAGGGCGTTTGAGTTCGACAAATCCGAATTTGCAAAATATCCCTATCCGCGATGCACAAGGAAAAGAAATTCGTAAAGCCTTTATTCCTGATCCGGAAGAAATATTTATGAGCGTGGATTATTCACAAATCGAGTTGCGTATTATGGCGCACTTGAGTGAAGATCCGAACATGATTGAAGCTTTCCTTGAAGGAAACGATATTCACGCGGCTACTGCTGCTAAAATCTATAAAATATCGCTTTCAGAAGTAAGCTCTGATATGCGCCGCAAAGCGAAGACAGCGAATTTCGGCATTATTTATGGAATATCCATTTTTGGTTTGTCGGAACGGCTGAATATTCCGCGAGTGGAGGCAAAGGAATTGATTGACGGATATTTCGAAACCTACCCAAAGGTAAAGGAATATATGGACGCGAGTATTCAACGGGCTAAAGAGCTTGGCTACGTGGAAACATTGTTAGGACGCAAACGCTTCCTTCCCGATATTAATTCACAAAATAGTGTGGTTCGTGGTTTTGCTGAGCGAAATGCCATCAATGCGCCGATACAAGGCAGCGCCGCTGATATTATAAAAATAGCCATGGTGCGTATTCAAGAACGTTTGGACGAAGAAAAATTGCAAACAAAAATGATCATGCAAGTACACGATGAGTTGAACTTTACGGTAGCCAATCAGGAGTTGGAAAGAGTGAAAAAGCTTGTTGTGGAAGAAATGGAAAAGGCTTTCGCTCTAAAAGTTCCCCTTACTGCCGAATGCGGCATAGGAGCAAATTGGCTGGAAGCGCACTAGGAAGTGTGCAATTTGTGACTCTATTTACGAAGAAGTTCAGTCTTTAATTTATCAATATGCGACTTGTAATTTGTAATTTTGAAATAAAAAATGCATCTAGAGAATTGTCAGTTATTTGAAAAAACTGTAATTTTGCAAAAATTTGGACATTTCAAAAACAAACAAAAACAGCGAATCATTTCAATTTATGCAGCAATTTAAAGCTCTTCATTTGATATTGGAAGACGGAACGGTTTTTAAAGGGAAGTCATTTGGCTACGAAAAGCCGGTTGCCGGTGAAGTCGTTTTTAATACCGCCATGGTTGGTTACCCCGAAAGCTTGACTGACCCGTCGTATTTAGGTCAGATACTTACCATTACCTTTCCCTTGGTTGGAAATTATGGAGTCCCGAAAGACAGGATACAGAATCAAATTTCAACTTTTTACGAATCGGAAAAAATTCAAGTATCAGGCTTGGTTATTTCCGATTTTTCTTTTGAATACAGCCATTGGAATGCTGATAAAAGTCTTAGCGATTGGTTGAAAGAGCACAAAGTGCCTGCAATATTCGGAGTTGATACGCGCGAATTGACTAAGCTTGTTCGCGAAAAAGGAACAATGAAAGGAAAACTGGTTTTCCCTGACGGAGAAGATATTCCTTTCGTTAATCCTGATGACGAAAACCAAGTAGCGAAAGCAAGTTGTAAGGAAGTGATTACTTATGGAAATGGAAAATATCGAGTAGTTTTGGTCGATTGCGGAGTAAAGCATAATATTATTCGTTGTTTGTTGAAACGCGATACGACCGTCATTCGTGTACCTTGGGATTACGATTTCAATCAGCTCGATTTCGACGGGCTCTTTATTTCCAACGGACCGGGCGATCCCTCTTATTGCGATGTTACGGTAAACAATATCCGAAAATTTATGGAAACCGGCAAACCTATTTTCGGGATTTGTATGGGAAATCAATTGCTTTCCATTGCAAGTGGTGCCAAAACTTATAAATTGAAATACGGACATCGAAGCCACAATCAGCCGGTACAACTTGCCGGAACACAACGAGCATTTATTACCTCACAAAATCACGGTTTTGCGGTTGATAATAATACGCTCGGTAGCGACTGGGAGGCTTTGTTTGTGAATATGAACGACGGAACAAACGAAGGTATCCGCCACAAAACAAAACCTTGGTTTTCGGCACAATTCCATCCTGAAGCCACTTCGGGTCCAACCGACACGCAATTTTTGTTTGATGTGTTTAGCTCAGTCTTGGCAGGAGATAAACGCTCAGTTGTTAGTTTGATAGAAGAGGAATTGGATTCAAAGCTTAAAATAAAGCACGCATATAATTCGATTTCGAAGAATGATATTAAAAAAGTACTTGTACTTGGTTCGGGTGCTCTTAAAATTGGTGAAGCTGGCGAGTTTGATTATTCCGGTTCGCAAGCGCTAAAAGCGCTAAAAGAAGAAGGAATCGAAACCGTATTAATTAATCCGAATATTGCTACCGTACAAACTTCCGAAGGTATTGCTGACAAAGTATATTTCTTGCCTGTAACGCCCGATTTTGT
>DAIOHI010000210.1:0-5092 GCA_036744815.1 Paludibacteraceae bacterium | reverse complement strand
TATTGGAATACAGATTCAGAATTTTAACACTAAATCCTTAACTAAATAAATATTATGTCCATATTTGTTGAGAAATTACAATTACGCATCGACGGCAAAGACTACCACGAGAGTCATATTTTTTCTAATATCCGTCTTAATCAAGAGTTGCTCAAGCCTAACGAGCTTCGTTTTAACATTTCCAAAAACACGTTAGTGGAGGATGAAAATGATTTAAAGATCAATTTTTCCTCCAAGCTATTGGGTAAAGAGGTTGATTTTTTATTGACCACTTATCGAGACGACGACCGGAAGTCTATTTTTCATGACGAGCTTCGTTTCAAAGGTTTGATATTTAATGTCAAAGCTCTTCGCTCCCACATGGGAGGCGAGATGGAGTATGAAGTAACAGCCTACAGTCACGATTACCTGCTTTGGGATAACGCCAATTGCTTTTCGTATGAAAACATGGATTTGAAAGGTATTGTGTCGGATGTTTTTTCGAAATGCGGTGATCTTCCGGCAGCAACCAATCCTGTTATGAGCGACTCCATTCCTTATTCCGTTCAGTACAACGAAACGGCTTATGAATTTCTTCGTCGTCTGGCGGAGCGTTACGGGGAGTGGTTTTATAACGATGGCACACAAACTGTTTTCGGTAAACTTCAACAAAGAGATGCTGTGGATCTTCTTCCCGGCTACGATGTGGTAAACTATCAATATCAGATGAATATGCATTCTCTGAAATTCGCTCATGCCCGCCATAATTACTTAGATTATCAGAACACACAAGCTCAGGCATCTTCCGCCACTTCTTCCGCTTTACATCGTTTGACGGACTATGCTTATAATGCTTCGGAAAAGGTTTACCAAAAAGAATCTTTGCGCAACTACCACAGCAGTGTGGCAGAAGAGAATGGCTTGGACGAAGTGGAATACTCTACCAAGGCAGAAGGTTTGGGTCGCAAAACGGGGATGATGACTTGCCAAGTGACTAGCAATCGCGCCGATCTCACTATCGGCAGTTTAGTTCGTTTCAAAGAATTTTATGATCCGGGTACAGGACAAGAGCAGTCGTTTACCCACGATCAGCTGTTGATTTGCGGCATTACCCACTATGCGCATAGCAATGGCAATTATGAGAACGAATTTGTAGCCGTTCCCGCTTCGGTGGAATATCCGCCTTATGCTTTCGGCGATCGCTATCCGCAGGCGGAAGCTCAGCGTGCGGTCGTCAAAGACAATAAAGACCCTGAGAAATTGGGTCGTGTTCGTGTTCAGTTTCTTTGGCAGCAGGAGCAGGACGACAGCCTGATGACTCCTTGGATTCGCATTGCTCAGCCTCACGGCGGCGGCAACAAAGGTTTTTACTTTATCCCCGAGATGGAGGAAGAAGTAATGGTTGGTTTTGAGAATGGCAATGCGGAGAAGCCTTACGTTACAGGCACGCTCTATCATGGTCAGGCAAAGCCTCCGGAGAGTTGGTATAACGATGATGACAATATCAAAGCCATCCGCACTCGCAGCGGACACACCATTGAGTTTCATGATACAGAAGGCGAAGAGCTTATCAAGATCTACGATAACGAAAAGGACAACTTTATACTGACTTTCTCAACACATGAACAGCTGATAAAATTGGAATCGAAAGGAAATATCGAGCTATATGCGCAGAAAGATATCATTATTGATGCGCGCGAGAATATTAGTATTACAGCCGGAAAAAACATTAGTGAAACTGCTGAAGAAGAAAATATTACTGTGTCAGCAGCCAAGAATATTGATGAAAGTGCCGGCGAGAACAACACCATCAAAGTGGGCAAAGACCGCACCATTGAGGTAGTCAACAATATCTCCGAGAAAGCGGGTGACGATAATACGATTGATATCGGTAAAAATCGAAATATCACAGTTGGTAATAATATTTCGGAGAAAGCAGGTGATAATGTTACGATTGATGTAGGAAAAGACAGATCAATAAACGTTGGTAGTAATATTTCCGAGAGTGCTGGAAGCAATGTAAAAATTGATGCAGGAAGTAATATGGAAGCATCAGCAGGTAGCAATATGGGATTGTCTGCTTCAGACAATATTGGAGCATCAGCAGGTAAAAATTTGAGTATAAGTGCAGAAGATAATATTACAGAATCTGCAGGTAAAAATCTAATAATATCTGCAGATAAAGATGGGATGATATCAATAAGTCAAAACATGAACTTATCTGTAGGAAAAGATATGCAAGCTGATATAGATAAGAATTTATATGCTTCAGTATCTTCTAAATTTGACTTGAAAGCAAAAGAAATAGAGCAAGCTTCTACCGGTAAAACTCGAATAATTGCTGCAAATTCAGAATTAAAAGCTGATAGTAGCATGAAAATTAGTGGTGGAGGTAGTATGGATATAAAGGCGGGTAATGTAAAAATCAATTGAATTTATAATTATGGCGGGAGACGATGCAGATGTAAAAATTGAAGACCCTAAATGCCCTTTCTGTAGAAATGATTGGGATGAAGAGCACGCTAAAAGAGAAAAGAAAAAATGTTCTACAAAATGCGGAAAAAGTCAAATTTGTACTGGACAGAATGTAGGAACTGGGGGAGCACTCAAGGATCGTATTGTGCCAAATTCACAGGCAAAATCAGCTCATCCACTAATTCAGTCACAATCCCCTAAATATAAATATAAGGCAGGGGATTTGCAGGCTCATCATTTGATATGTTCAGAAGCTCTAAATAACGAAAAATGGGCGCGCATTTGTATGTTATCAGGCTACAATATTAATTGTTTTAAGAATGGAGTATTTCTGCCAGGTAATTTGAAGATAGCATGTAGCGCAGAAGTCCCCTTGCATATAAGTAATCACAGTGATGGTTTAGGTGAAGATGCTTTAGGTGCTAGTGTTAATTATCCACAGGCTGTTAGAGACAAGATTGACTCTGTCTTAAAAGAATACAATAACTCTGATTGTACTGGGAAAAATGATGATATGGAGCAATTTGTAGCTGATATGAATACTAAGAGTGCAGAAATTTTTGGATACGTAAGAAGTTTTACATGGATTATCACGAAGGATGGGTTCGATTATCAGCCAAATAATCCGATAGGGTGTGCCGGTCGATCTATGCTTGCTCATAAAACTGAAAATACAATTTGGGACTCTCAAGAAAATATACTTAAAGGAATTGAAAAAATAAAAGAAATTGAAAAAAAAAGACAAGAGCGCTTGGATTTTTACAATAAAATAGAGACAAATTTCAAAGATTTGAAATGTTCTGATGACAGATGTCATGGAATAAATAGATATAATTTACAACTTGGAAAATAAAAGGATTATGGATTACAATGAAGAATATTTTTATATAAAGCCGACAGATTTGGAAGTTTATCCTATGTTAGAATATGCTCGGGGTGGTGGAGATTCGATGGAAATATTTGATGACATAGCATTAGATACAACAAAAACTAGAGCGTTGTGTTTTTCCAAACCTATTCCGAAAGACCCTCAACTCGGTGATCATCATTTCTTAACAGCAAATGCTCCTGTCATTTCGGAACGATTAAAAAACACACTAGAAGGTTTAAATTTGAAAGAAACCCAATTTTTACCAACGGTTGTTCAAAATAAAGAAGGTGAAGAGCATATAGGTTATTATATTATTCATGTAATAAACCTGATTGAATGTATGGATAAAGATAAATCGGAATGGACACCTAGTCGAAGAAAACCTGGGAAAGCATCTGATGTAAATAAACTGGTTTTAGACAATGAAGCATTAGGTAAGATAGCTTTAGAAGAGCGCTTGGTCTTTGCTTTATGGGAAAACTCCTTGAATGTTCTTTATCATCAATCGGTAGTAGAAAAAATACTAGAAATTGCACCAACAGGATTAACTATATATCGTTTGTCAAAATGGGATTCTAAAACACCATTTGTTGAAGAATATGTTGATAATCTTCAAAAGAGAATGGAGAAAAGTTAATACAATTTATGTATTTAAATAGTATAAAAGAAGAAAGAATAGAAAGAATATTAGCGGATGCATTAGAAGATATTCTTGATGATAGAGAATGGTTAGAGATGTTCCCTACAGTTTTCGGGTATGAACCATTATTGCCTAGTAGTATCGAAGATGTTATTGAATATCCTGATGCTTTGTATAGTGATGATCATGCTATCGCTTCAAAAGCTATTCTAAATCCATCTTTTCACTCTATAATGCAAGAGATTGTGAATGCTATGATATTCACAAATATTCATTGTAAAAGATGGGATATGGAAGATGGGGTAGAACAACCCGGTGTATCTTTTGCTCGTGTATTAGCTTTATACAACATCGGTTATGTTCGGCTCTATGCAGATTTTCTTCTATCGCTAGGGAATAATTATGCTGAAAAATTCCAATGTTATGATATTGTACGGATTATACAGAAATGGGGATGGCAGAAAGATACCTATTATTTAATTTTCGCATATTGGTTTCTTAGTAAAGATAAAAAATACGAAGTAGTTAACTTTTTAACAGCGAATGGCTTTAGCCTATCTACTAATTTAGAAAATAATGTAAATAATAATATTTTTCAAGAAGCTCTGAAAAGTTTTCTTTTAAAAGCTAATTTTGATGAGAGGGATTTATCTGAAAAATATTTTTATATATATGAGGATTTACTAAGACTATATACATTTAAGGACAATGAACAGATGGTTGCATCATTTGCAACAGATTATTTGGAGTTAATAAATAATACTAATTCGCACGAAAGGATTGTTTCAGATATAGAAGAATCACTCTTTAATAAATGTGATATTCCGGAAATTTAAAAACAGTTTTTTATTAAATATTTTATGGCTAATTACGTAAATAGCGGCACCCGCATCAAATGCAGTTTTGGCACTACGCCGAGTACCATACAGGTTTTACCGAGTCGTACCACAGGAGTTGAAGGAGCACCTTTCGCCAACATTATGGATAACAAACCGATGGTCAATATCAAACCATTCGGGATGTGTCGTTCGTTGGCAAATCCGACTGTGGCAGCGGCTACTTCTGCTGCATGCGGCGTGCTTACGCCGATGCCTTGCATCCCAAATACGACGGCGCCCTGGATGCCG
>DAIOHI010000209.1:937-5093 GCA_036744815.1 Paludibacteraceae bacterium | reverse complement strand
CATAGTTTCAAATTCTATCTGTTTCATGACTCTAAAAAGTCAAAATTAATTTACTATCTATCTTGTCTGAAATGTTTTTAAAAGCTATATGAAAAATAATATAATCATTTTATTTGTTTTGTTTGCATTTGCCGGAATTGGCTATCTTTTTATTAACGATAATTTTTCGAATGAAAGAGAGCTTGGAAATGCAGGAGTGATTTATACCGTAGGTAGATCCTCTTATCCTCTGTATTCGAGTAATGTTAAACAGCCGAAATATCGAGGAACAAACAGCGCTGGCTCATCTTCCGCAATGTCATCAAATGTTCGATTTAAATCAATAACAGCTCAGATGAAAAGCAATGTGACAGATTCCTCTACGGATATATATTCTTCCGATTCGGAAGTTCCCGCAACTTACGGATTTTATAAAAGCAGAGTAAGCGATGATGTTTCTCAAAGCGGTTCTGCGGGTGCTTATTTAGCATACGGAAGCAGCAGACAAACAAGCAGATCAGGAAATTTCTCTTCCCAGAGTAGCTATTCTTCGGCTTCAGTCGCTCGTGGTATATCGGGTTATCGACTTGTAGGTAATATACATACGCTTGGTTTCGTTGATGATGATGGTGAAGATGATTTTGAAGAAGGAGCAGGCGGAGATAACGACAGTGGATACAACGATGCGCCTGTTGCCGGAGGATTGCTTGTTTTGCTATTGTTTGCAGCTTTATATGTCATTAATAAGCGAAGAAAATTGCTCGCTTTAAAAGCCTCTGCTCAATTACAATAATCTTAATTAAAATAAAAATAATCCAATTTAAGAAAAGTCTATAAGTGAAAATTCTGCTTATAGACTTTTTTGTGTCTTAAATTTTTCAAATAATAGTTTGCTGTCAGTTTTGGATTATGATTTTTCGAGGATGCCTTTTACCCGTTTAGCTAATCTTTGATGCTTAAAAAATATCTTTTCTCCTATCTTTCTTGCTTTATAGCGTACAAAATTTTACTTTTGCAGATATAACAACTATTTGAATATGGGACAGAAAACGTCGAAGACAAAACTAATGTTGATTGAAGTGTCGCGGCAGCTTTTTGCAAAAAATGGCAAAAAGAACGTGACAATGAACGATATTGCCGAGTCATCTAATAAAGGACGACGAACTTTATACACCTATTTCAAAAGTAAGGACGACGTTTATAAAGCGGTTATTAATAATGAATTAAATCGTGTTCTTCAGCGTCTTACGCTCGTGTCGATGGAAAATGGCGAGCCGGATACAAAGCTTTCGAACTTTATTTTAACTCATTTAGATGCGATAAAAGAAGCTGTGACAAGAAACGGATCACTGCGTTCGGATTTTTTTATGGATATTTATGAAGTAGAGCGAGCACGTCGACCGATTGATATTAAAGAAGTTGAGTTCATACGAAATATATTGAATGAAGGTGTCGAAAAACGCATTTTTAAACGAATGGATGTTAATTTGTCTGCGGTTATAATTCTTTATGCAATCAAAGGACTTGAAGTGCCTTATATCAGACAAAATATTAATTCCGAATTTGAGAGACACAAAGACAGCATTGTCGAGTTTGTGTTGACTGGAATTAAACGAACATAAACAACTTTCATCTCTAAAAACATCCATCACAGTTAGTGAAAATAATACTCATTAGTTTAGGCACAATCAGTTTGGGATTTGGAATATTAGGCATATTTTTGCCGCTATTGCCAACAACTCCGTTTTTACTTCTTTCCGCTGCGTTATTTGCTCGTAGTTCCGATAAACTCTATGCTTGGTTGCTGAATCATCGCGTGTTTGGAGAATATATCCGCAATTTTGTTGAAGATAAATCCATTTCCTTGAAAGTGAAGATAACTTCAATTGCGGTAATGTGGATTTCGATGCTTTGTACCGCCTTCTTGGTCGTGAACGATAAGTTATGGCTTCAAATACTTCTTATCGCTATAGCAACAGCGGTGACGGCTCATATCTTGTCATTTAAAACAAAAGAAAAAGACTCGAATAACAGCCCAAAATAAACGTAGAATTATCGTTTAGAATTCTCATCGAATTGATTGAAAATAACTTCCTTTAGTTTGCATTGACATTGGCACAACTCGGCATCCAAAAAACCGGCTCTTTTTATAATTTCGTATTCGATAAGAAAGTCTTCAGTAAAAACACCGGTTTTTAAATTATCTTCTATTTGAGGTCGCGTCCACCATTTTGTTTGCTCTGTAGATTCACTAATAAAATCGTTGATATTACAGGTTACAAAAAGAAATACATAACGATTTTCCAATTTGGCTTCATACATGTAATTGGAAAGAAAAAAATAATCAGGAATCTGTTTTGTGTGTGCTAAAAAAGCTCTTTTAACGACATCGTCCACATTTTCATTTGTCAAAACATGAGTTGAAACGGCGCAGTCCCAAAGCCCTGGCGAAATAAAATTATCTTCTTTTATTTTTCGGAGATAGATTCGATTGTTTTTAATAACGAGAACACGAACTACCGGGTGAAGATATTTTTCTTCGCCAAGCAAGCTTTCGTAATGTTCAATATTTCCGACTATTTTTCCTTGATCTGTAACAATAGGCCACCATTTCTCGTTTCGTAATTTTTTTCGAACAATTTTTACCCGAGCTGTCTCATAAGCAATAAAGCTTCCAATCACCACTAAATAAAGATATTTGTACCAATAAGCTATTTGCGAATGCGAAAATATGGCATGTTCAATAGAATAAACAAATACTAAAAAGAAGCTAATGCAAGCTAAACTGACAAGTGCTCGATTTATTTCCGACAAATTGTTCGACATCGGAATATCCTTTTTTACAAGCCGATTCGAAACATGATTGTAAGGTTTCTGAAGTAAAATCAGTAATGTGAAAGTTACGAAATTAATGATGTCGTCAAGTATGAGTTTTATCGATAGTGACGATAAATAAGCAGAAAAAAAAGTCGCTATTAAATAAGGAATCAAAAGTAAACCGATAGAAAACAAGTACCAAAGAAGCAGTTTTCGAAAGGAAAAATAAACATAAGCGACCAATATTACGGCTGTCGATCCGGATATAATCCAAGCCAATTGAATGTTGTTGCTCAATAAATCTGTTATGCGAAATGACAGTAGAGGAAGCAACACATAAATCGGATTGAAAAAAGAACAGCGTATTTGTTGTTTATTATTCATGTTTTAAAATAAGTTTCCTTTGCATACTAATAACAATTGAAGCTTATTTTTGTTTGATTAAATGTGATCCCCCGAATCGTATTCTTGCAAATAAATGAATTTAGAAGCGGTATCGTAGAAACAAAAAAAAATAATACCTTTGCAAGAATAAAATTAATTAGATGTCGCAATATTAAAAAAAGATATTTATAAAACTATCTTTTTGATACGTCAACGTGATTATGAAATACCTTTACAAACCTTCTATCTATATCTTTGTTGATGTTTTGCTATTGTGGCTTAGCATATTTATTGTGTTAAGGTGGTTTCCTCTTACCACGCAAACTCCATTCGACAAATACTTCTTACCTTTTGCTTTTTTCTCTTGTTTTTGGTTAATCAGTTCTTACTTGTTTGGGCGATATAAGCCCTTGAAAAAGCAACAGTATTTTAAATCCACTTTCCGGCTGTTTTACATGGCACTGTTGGTCTTAATATGTTGTTGGATTGTCTTTGTTTTTTTATCTGAAGATGATTTACAATTATCACAATATGTGTTGCTGTCTGTAACGGTCATTGCATTTTCATTAAATTATTTTCTTTCTTTCTTTTATTTCGCTTTTCGTTATGCTACGGAGTACGAAGTGCCCAATATCCCTGTAGTAAAAAGAGAAAATGCTCAGGTGAAAAACTTACCCGAGATTGATTCAGATAGCTTCTCATTTAAAACATTCATCGTTTTATTAATTCCTCTTGAGCAATTCAGTCTCTCTAATTTGATAATTATATTGTACTCATATTCAGGCAATGCAATAAGCTCTTCGATATTCCGATAAACAAAAATGAACGTATTTCCGCTTTTCAAGTCAATCTTAGTTTTAAGAAAACTAAGAGCCTTTCTTCCCAACTGAGACTCAATTAGCTGGCAACGACGCAAATAAGCTTCTGAATCAATCTCGGGTAAGTTTTTCACCTGAGCATTTTCTCTTTTTACTAC
>DAIOHI010000209.1:0-927 GCA_036744815.1 Paludibacteraceae bacterium | reverse complement strand
CAAATTAGAGAGACTGAATTGCTCAAGAGGAATTAATAAAACGATGAATGCTTTAAATGAGAAGCTATCTGATGATGGAATTTTTATTTGTTGTTTTGAATCATTAAGTACTCGAAAGAAGAATATATTGGATCATTATCCAAAGTTGATAAATCGTTTTGTTTACGCTTGGGATTTTATGATACATCGTTTAATTCCTAAATTTTTTATTACGCGTCGTCTTTATTACGATATAACAGGAGGAAAAAATCGAATACTATCAAAAACAGAAGTAATAGGACGGCTTTATTGTAATGGATATGAAGTTTTCGCTGATAATAAAATTGATGGACTTACTTATGTAATGGCAAAGAGGATTAAGCAGGCAGAAGCATTGCGAAGTCATCGTTATGGTCCTCTCATACGTTTGAAAAGATATGGAAAGAATAAAAAGACATTTACTGTATATAAGTTTCGTACCATGTATTCGTATTCGGAATATATGCAAGCCTATATTTATAAACATAACGATTTGCAGGAAGGAGGAAAATTCAAAAATGATATTCGAATAACGTCATTAGGACATTTCATGCGAAAGTATTGGATTGATGAATTCCCTATGATTATTAACCTAATAAAAGGTGATATGAAAATAATCGGAGTTCGTCCTTTGAGTGCACAATATTTCAGTCTATATAGTAAAGAATTGCAAGAAAAACGTGTGAAATTCAAGCCGGGACTTTTGCCGCCATTTTATGCTGATATGCCCAAGGATTTAGACGAAATACAAGCTTCGGAAATGAAGTATCTGGAAGCTTGTGAAGAAAAAGGAGTGTTTGTAACAGATATTCGATATTTTTTCAAAATTATCAATAATATTTTATTTAAAAAAGCACGAAGCGCATAGTTAAATTATCAAACTTAATACCGATATTTTTATGAAAAAAA
>DAIOHI010000208.1:3447-5103 GCA_036744815.1 Paludibacteraceae bacterium | reverse complement strand
AAATCGTTGTAGAATGTCTTTCTTTCTTCGATTAGTTCTAAGGCTTAAAAAATAGCAAAAAAAGCCCATGCCGGACAAGTAGACAAGGGCGGCAATCCTTATATAAATCACCCCAAAGCTATTGCAGACTCACTTACCAAAACAGAAGAAAAAATTGTGGCATACTTGCATGATGTACTTGAGGATTCGAATTATACTGCCGTTCAGCTTAAGTCTGACGGGTTTACCCTTCGAATTATCCGCTCTGTCGAAATATTGACCAAGGATAAAAACACTGCATATAATGATTATTTAGTTGCGGTGAAGCGTAACGCAAATGCATGGAGTGTCAAGAAAGCTGATTTAAAGCATAATATGGACATCAGTCGCATTCCCAACCCCACGCAAAAGGATCTCGACAGGATTAAAAAGTATAAGGAAGCGCTGCACTTTTTAGAAAGCTAAATAAAGCAATGAATTGCTGCAACCGCTTGGATAGGTATTTTAATAGGAAAAACAGTAAATTTAGGAGGAATATTTATGCCATTCGAATTTGGTGATGATACATTAGTAAAAAAAGCTGATGTTAGTGAAAGCTCTGATCTGCAGAATGAGGCTAAAGAAAATAACGATATATCCGCCCTTTACGATGACTATATGGATAGTCAATCAAAGAAGATGGAATATTTCGATGAACTTACAAGTAAGATGGATAAAACCACCTTGCAAAAAATGAAAGAACAACTCATAAATGGTAATGAGGAACTTTTAAAAGAGCTCGGACAAAACGATTTTGAATCTGATCCTGATGATGAAGGACATCAAAAAGTGTTAAGATACTAAAAAGAAAGATGGCAAATCGAGTAGGAGGAGCCGACTAACAAGTTGCCCCGACCTCTCACACTACCGTGCGTACCGTTCGGTACACGACGGTTTCCAAGTTTATGCCTTGATATCAAGGTAATAATCAAGAAAGAACGTGTAGACTGCTTTCTTCAAAAGTATTTTTTAAACGGCAAGCTTCAGAATCGGGCTATCACTGTTACGGGCGATCCCGGCTTAGCATATTTTGGAAAGTGGGGTCGTATGATGAACCGATTAGTATTACATATCCCCACCCAAAATGAGCTTGAATGTCGCCGCCACTTAATTTCTGACGAAAAAACGATGGCTTATAATCATGGCTACGGGGATGATGAAAGCGGATGCTATTACCAAACCATAGAACAAGTGTAAGAATGGTATAAGAACTGGAATAACGGTTTAGATAATTTTTACGCTTATATGATAATGTTCCGATTGGTGAAGACGATATTCATTATAGCAATTACTGCAATGAGTATATAATAGGCGTTGTTATAGAAGCAAAATACCGTGGTAATGGTTATTCTGCCGAAGCGCTTTGTCTACTTGCCTCTCACGCCTTTAACATAATGAAGCTTGACGCTATTTATGATGATTTTTCGGCTGAAAGGAAAGCCGCCGAACCTACTTTTTTAATAGTAGGTTTTGTCATGATCAACGATGAATTTGTTAAACTGACAAAAAATAGATATTATCAGATCAAAGAGGTGAATCAATGAGTAATTTTAACTTTATAAAAAAAAAGACAATCAACAAAGGATGGTCAGGCGACAAAAAGTATTGCGTAACAAAGAGTGGCGGGATAAAGTACTT
>DAIOHI010000208.1:0-3420 GCA_036744815.1 Paludibacteraceae bacterium | reverse complement strand
AATCCGTCGGGACATAAATGGCTGGAGGAAAATAAAAATGATTGATATTCCCGAATACAATAACTTTATAAAAATAGTGCCGATCACCAAAGGTTGGTCAGGTGACAAAAAGTATTGCGTGTCAAAGGCTGGCGGGATAAAGTACTTACTGCGCATTTCGCCTATAGAACAATATGAGCGAAAAAAGTCCGAATTTGAGATGATGCAGCGCGTAGCTTTACTCGGCGTTCCTATGTGCCAACCCGTTAAATTCGGCACTTGTGATGAGGGCGTTTATTCGCTGCAAAGCTGGATTGACGGCGAGGATGCAGAAGATAAGATACCCTATTTGTCCGATACCCAGCAATACCAATATGGAATTAAGGCAGGCAAAATTCTTAAAATAATACATTCTATCCCCGCGCCCGATAAACAAGAAAACTGGGAAAGTCGCTTCAATCGTAAGATTGATCATAAAATTAAAGGCTATACTGACTGCTCAATAAAGTATGACGGTGGGGATGCTTTCATTGAATATATAAACGATAACCGTCATTTGCTTAAAAATCGTCCGCAGTGTTACCAGCATGGGGATTATCATATTGGGAATATGATGATTGACAGCAATGGCAGACTTACAATTATAGATTTTAATCGCAACGATTTTGGTGATCCATGGGAGGAATTCAACCGTATTGTCTGGTGTGCGCAGGCATCACCCCTATTTGCATCCGGTATGGTTAATGGCTATTTTGATGGTGATGTACCTCTAGAGTTTTGGCGGTTGCTTGTATTATATATTTCAAGCAACACATTATCCTCTGTACCGTGGGCGATTTCTTTCGGACAGAGTGAAGTTGATACAATGCTGAATCAAGCAAAAGAAATATTTCTGTGGTACGATAATATGAAAAATCCTGTGCCGACATGGTATACGGACTTCAAACCCGGTAAATGCTTCTGCGGTCATGACTGTTTTCGCTGACTTCGACTGCTGGTGGTTGCCAAGCGTGCGGAGCAGCTTCTTTAGTTTCGGTCATTATGGTAGTAACAATTTTGTTGACAAGCTCAACCTGTGCGGACAAATCTCCACCATTATCTCGAACATTGTCAAGTCCTATTTCAATGATTTTGGATATATATTTCGCTAACACCTTGGATGATTCGCCTCATCTATCGGCGCAGTTTGAAGAGATTATCCGTGTTCTCTGCAAGCTCCCTGTCAAGTCCTTTATTGATGATTTGTTCGTATAGTCCTTGATGTAGCATCTATATGTAACCTCGATTTTTAAATCTGCCTGTATGGTCGCATCTATTAGATGCAATTAAAGCTTGGAATTAAAGACTGGTATGATTTAACAAATATTATATAACAATTCGACGGGTTTTGCAACATGATATCCTGTGTTTTTAGTGGATTATTCCTATTTCGTCACAAAATTATTCAAATTCCTATTATATTACAAGAGCAGAAACCTCGACTGAAGTACTTTAAGCCCTTTTCTTTGTTTACTGCTCATCAAATTTTGTATGCTTTTAAAATATGCTCTTTACTTTCACGCCCAAATGGATTATAATATGGGCGTGAAAGTAAGGTGATAATATGACAAGTTCTGAAAAACTCAGCTCTATTCTTCAAAAAAACAATGGGTTTTTAAAAACATCAGATGTAGTGGCAGCAGGTGTTTCAAGAACTGTTCTGGGAGCATTTGTCCGTAAACATGAGCTTGAACGTGTTGCTCACGGCTTATATATGTCGAAAGATGCCTGGGAAGATGGAATGTTTGTCATTCAAGTAAGATATCCGGAAGCGGTGTTCTCTCATGAAACGGCGCTCTATCTTTTAAACCTCGCCAACCGTGAGCCGGCTCCGTTTTCCGTTACTCTAAAAACAGGGACAAATACAGCAGGATTATCTAAACAAGGCATCAAGGTTTATAAAGTTAAAGAAGAACTTTTCGGAGAGGGCATTGTTGAAGTGCGTTCACCGTCAGGGCACATTGTAAGAGCATATAATGCCGAACGAACTATATGCGACCTGATCCGTAGCCGTCGGAATATTGAGATTCAAGACCTGCAGGATGCAATCAAAACATATATCAGCTTAAAAGAAAAAAACATCCCATTGCTTATGCGTTATGCTAAAGCGTTTTCTGTGGAAAAAATCGTTCGCCAATATTTGGAGGTGCTGCTGTAATGATACACACATCGCGCCAATTAAAAGCCCTTGTTCGCAACATCTCCAAAGGCGACAGTGCTAAGGCACAAATTATAATTCGAAACTATGTGATGGAGCGTTTCCTTGAGCGTCTCTCACTCTCACAATATAGGAGCAATTTAATTTTGAAAGGCGGTACATTGGTTGCCGCTATGGTCGGACTGGATAACCGCTCTACAATGGATATAGATGCCACTATAAAAAATTTGCCACTAAACGAAGAAAGCGCAAGAAAAGTGGTTGAAGAAATTATTGCTATACATATTGATGACGGCATGACCTTTGAAATCAAAAGTGTATCGCCTATTATAGATGAAGCCGATTACCCCGGCATTCGTTTATCATTGGATGCAGTACTTGAAAATATGCTCACACCTTTGAAAATCGATTTTTCATCAGGCGATATGATAACACCACGCGAAATTGCTTATTCTTTTCGATTGCTGTTTGAGGAACGTATAATATCTATTTTCGCATATAACCTTGAGACGGTATTGGCAGAAAAGATTGAAACTCTGCTTGCACGTGGCACAGTCAATACACGTATGCGTGATTTTTACGACATTTATATACTTACCACCACCCAAGCACAGAACATCGATAACGACACTCTCAAAGCGGCATTTATCAATACTAGCAAAAAACGTGGCTCGTTCGCTTTGTTGTCGGACGTCGATATAATTTTAAATGAGATTACCGAAAGCACGGTCTTAATTGATCTTTGGCAAAGTTATCAGCGTAAATTTGATTACGCTAACGATATCCTATGGAAGGATGTAATGGAATCAGTCAAGCAATTATTCTATATTGTTAAGTGAATACGGTCTTATGAAATGGTCTTGTCAGAAATTACGTTAGAGTTAGATGTATTTCTTTGTTTACTCCGGATCAATTTTTGACTTGACTTAATAGATATGGCAGAGGTACAATCACAATGACCTAATAAATATATAATGCTCCCAAAAGGAGCTTACGATTGGTTGTCCATAAGGTTTCAAATTTAGATTGCATTTCATTAAATATTTTGCATGACCACATGTTTGACCATAGACAGGCTTGGAGTACCCGGAAACAGTGGATATAAGGGTGCCGAAGAGCATTAGAAATGGAGCGGAAACCACTATATATTGTTATTTAGTATCAGAAAATATCTACATTTAGCAGTTTGGGACCAAGATGCCGCAGGTTCAAATCCTGTCACTCCGACCATATCGAGTGTTCAT
>DAIOHI010000207.1:0-5140 GCA_036744815.1 Paludibacteraceae bacterium | reverse complement strand
CCCGCCACTTTTCGTCCATAGTTCTGAATGTTCCCGACAATTTCACTTCATTCGGAATAATATTCGTCGCACCATCGGCTATTAATTTCCCAAAGGTAAGCACCATCGGCACAAAAGGACTACATAAACGACTTTTTACTTGTTGCAAGGAAACAATAGTCTGCGCTGCTGCCAATACGGTATCATTCAGCAAATGCGGCAAAGCGCCATGTCCGCCTTTTCCTCGTACAAGGACGTGAATTTCATCCGCTGAAGCCATTACCTTCCCCGAACCGAAAGCCAAAGTCCCCGTCGGATAATCAACCGAAACATGTTGCCCGATAATTAAATCCGGTTTTAGTTCTTCAAAAACGCCGTCTTTAAGCATAAGATTAGCACCTCCCGGAGCTTTTTCCTCGCCCGGCTGAAAAACGAGCAACACAGTTCCGGCAAAGGAATCTTTCAATTCATTTAAAACGCGAGCAGCACCCAACAAACAAGAAGTATGCGCATCGTGACCGCAAGCATGCATAATTTTTTCGCGCGTTGATTTCCATGGCAAATCCACCGTTTCGGAAATAGGTAAAGCGTCCATGTCGGCACGAAGCGCAAGCACTTTTCCTCCGGGTTTTGCTCCGATTATTTTAGCTAAAACGCCGGTAGCTCCAAAACCGGTTTTATATTCAATCCCCATATCGGACAACTCGCGCTGGATAAACAAGGATGTTTCGAATTCGCAAAAAGAAAGTTCGGGATGCGCGTGCAAATGCCGATAGCAAGAACGAACATATTCGAAATATTTATCGTTCAATTCTGATATTTTTCTTAATCCTTTATCCATAAGAACAATCGTATTAAAATGTCAATAAATTTCAAAAAAAATCATACAATAAAGCTCTCTTTTAGCCTAAAAACAAAACAAAAGTACAAATAAGAAGGAGCATTTAACAAAATTAAACCCCTTTTTTTGAACTATCGTTTTTAAATTTTGTATTTTTGCATTCGATCTCATATAAAAATGAGCATAATAAATATAGTTAAAACAAGGTAATTAATTGATTGTAAAATTTTTATTGTTATGAAAAAAATTAGCTTATTCATAGTTTTGTTAAGTGTTTCCGCATTCGTGATGGCAAAAGGTCCTGCTATTAAATTCAGCAAAACGACTCATGATTTCGAAAAAATCACTGAAGACGGAGGTCTTGCCAAATATGATTTTGAATTTGAAAACACAGGTGACGAAGCATTAGTAGTTAACTCAGTACGAGCATCTTGCGGATGCACCACTCCTACATGGACAAAAACTCCGGTAGAACCTGGCAAAAAAGGAATCATATCGGTTGCTTACAATCCTAAGGGCCGTCCGGGCGCTTTCACAAAGAGCATTACAGTAACTTCAAACTCAACAGTGGCAGAGGAACAATCTTTAACGCTCATTATTAAAGGAAATGTTGTTAGCGTTGTAGAGAAAAAAGCGACTGAAGTAGAAAAAACTGAAAATTCGGCGAAATAATTTTTTGAAGATATCCGGTAAGTCCAAAAAACTTATCCCATATAATGAAAAAAAATCTTTTTATATTAGTTTCCGTTTTCATTTCTGTTGCAGCTTTGTCACAGCCACTTATCCTATTCGAGGATAAGGCACATGACTTCGGAACTATTAAAGAAACAGACGGAAAAGTTACCCACGTATTTACTTTTAAAAACGTGGGTAATTCTCCGCTTGTTATCAACAAAGTACAAGCTTCCTGCGGCTGTACCACGCCAGCATGGACAAAAACTCCTATCGAACCGGGAAAAACGGGGACAATCAGCGCCATTTACAATCCTGCGGGACGTAAAGGTGTTTTCTCAAGCTCGATAACCATAACAAGTAACGCTGCCGAAAATCAAGAAAGATTAACGCTCCGAGGAGAAATTATTCCGAAAGAAGCCGTTTCTGACTTTAACAAATCCATCGGATCGTTGCAATTCAAAACAAAAACAGTAGAACTGAATAACGTTTACAAAGGCGAGAGTAAACAAACAAGCATCGCTGTTAGAAATCAAGGAAATACTCCCGTTAATATTTCTTTTACCAACCTTCCAGAATATATCGAAGTTCGCACTCCCACAAATTTAGCTCCGAATCAAGAAGGAGAAATCTCATTTAGCTTTAATTCTTCGAAATGCAACCAATGGGGTGAAATCGTTGACGAAATTTATTTACAAACGGGCAACTCAAAAACATATACCAACGAAAATAAGATCCAAGTTATAAGCAATGTTGTTGAAAATTTCTCGTCTTTGAGCATTGAACAACGAAGGACTGCTCCTATAATTGAATTAAGTACAGGTAGTCTCAATTTTGGAAAAATAAAAAGCAATGCGAAATTCAGCAACAAAATCACGCTTCACAACATTGGTCAAAACAGTTTAGAACTGCGCCGTATCACAAACAAAAACAGTGAATTATTCATAAAATCAGAAAGATCGAGCATTGGGAGCGGCAAAAAAGCAGATGTAAAAATAGAGCTTAATAGCAAAGGATTAAAACCGGGAAAATATAAAAAAACAATCACTTTGCAAACAAACGACCCTCAAAATAGTTTTATTGTAGTAGATGTCATTTGGCAAATTATATAATAAAAATTTGTCATTTTAAATCTTAAAATTAAAACTTTATTGTTCATGCACTACAAACACCATCATCCCGAAAACGATCCGGCATACAAAGGTCTTTCCGTCAATCAAGGTGTGGATGATGTTCCTATTATAAATCCCTATCAGCAACCAAAACGCAGACGTAAACTTTATTCTGCCAACGAATACGTAGAAGGAATTTTATCGGGTAATATTTCAATGCTCGGACAGGCTGTTACGCTGATCGAAAGCTCCTTGCCTGAACATGGGGAGATAGCTCAAAAAGTAATTGAAAAATGTCTGCCTTATGCAGGAAAATCAATTCGTTTAGGAATAACGGGAGTTCCTGGTGCAGGAAAAAGCACATTTATCGAGGCTCTAGGCATGCATTTAGTTCGTGATGGACATAAGTTAGCAGTTTTGGCTATCGACCCAAGCAGCGAACGCTCAAAAGGCAGTATACTAGGCGACAAAACCCGGATGGAAGAACTTTCTTCAGCCGAAAATGCATTTATCCGCCCTTCTCCATCTGCCGGCTCGCTGGGTGGTGTAGCCCGTAAAACTCGCGAAAGCATTGTACTCTGTGAAGCAGCCGGATTCGACACAGTGTTTGTAGAAACTGTTGGTGTAGGACAATCGGAAACAGCGGTTCATTCCATGGTTGATTTCTTTTTGTTGATACAACTAACTGGAACGGGCGACGAACTGCAAGGCATAAAACGCGGTATTATGGAAATGGCAGATGGAATTGCTATTAACAAATGCGATGGAAATAATGTAGAAAAAGCTAAAGTTGCGAAAACTTTATTCAAAAATGCGTTGCAACTTTTTCCAGCGCACGAGGCCGGATGGATACCCGATGTCGTAACTTGCTCTGCTATCGAAAAAAATGGAATTCCTGATGTATGGAATATGGTGGAGCAATTTGTAAAATTTACTCAGGAAAACTCTTACTTCCAACAAAAACGCAACGAACAGTCAAAGTATTGGATGTACGAAAGCATCAACGACAAGTTGAAATCACACTTTTACTCCAATCCCGAGATTCAGCAACTTCTTCTCGAAAATGAAAAAAAAGTGCTTAATAATGAAATAAGCTCTTTTGTTGCTGCAAAAAATCTGCTGGATTTTTATTTTGAATAAATTCTTATTCCTTTTACAACTTCATTTATCTTTTAGCTTTTTTATTTAAAAACAAGTCAATATTCCTCTTTTTTTTGTACCTTTGCGCCCCATTAGGTTTTGGACTTAAATGTAAGAAAACTACACAATTATTATATATTTATGAATATTGTCAGAAAAGACCTCGATTCAACAAATGCTACAATTACATTGAGCATCGTAAAGGCTGACTACGCCGAAAAAGTAGAGAAAACATTGCGCGATTACCGTAAAAAAGCCAACATTCCCGGCTTTCGTCCTGGACATGTGCCTTTCGGTTTGGTGCAAAAAATGTATGGAAAAGCTATTTTAGCTGAGGAAATAAACAAACTTGTTTCTGATAAATTATTTGGCTATATCCAAGAAAACGATCTTAAAATACTTGGCGAACCTCTTCCAAGCGAAAGCGAACAACCCGAAATTGATTTTAACACACAAGAAGATTTCGAATTTGTGTTTGATATCGCTATCGCTCCCGAGTTCGAAGTCGGACTGACTAAAAAAGATAAAATCAAATATTACGATATCGAAATATCGGAAGAAATGATCGACAATCAAGTGAAATCATATACTTCACGATATGGAAAATACGTACAGGAAGAAGTGGCAGAGCCAAAAGATATGCTTAAAGGCGAATTGCTCGAACTGAAAGACGGAAAAGTAAACGAAGAAGGCATAAAAGTGGAAGATGCCGTATTGACACCCGCTTATATAAAGGACGACGCGCAACAAGCTATTTTTGAAAAAGCAAAAAAAGGCGATGTTCTCGTGTTCAATCCTCTGAAAGCTTTCGAAGAAGCGGCGGAAATCAGTTCCTTACTGAAAGTTTCGAAAGACGAAGCTAAAAACATCACTTCCGACTTCCAATACACAATACAAGGAATAACTCGCTATATCGAATCCGAAATCAATCAGGAATTGTTTGATAAGGTTTACGGCGAAGGCGTGGTTAGCAGCGAAGAAGAATTTCGCGCTAAAATCAAGGAAAGCATTCAAGAAAGCTTAGTTTCCGATAGCGATTACAAATTCGGTATTGACGCGCGCGATTTCTTGGTGAAAAAATTCGAAGACTTAGCTTTCCCCGACGCGTTTTTGAAACGTTGGTTGCTTGCTACCAACGAAAATATGAGTGCCGAACAAATGGAAGAAGATTATCCGAAAATGATTGCCGATTTGAAATGGCATTTGATTAAAGATAAAATTGCTGTAGCCGGTGAAGTAAAAGTTGAAGCTGCCGATGTAAAAGAGCAAGCGAAAAAAATTGCAAAAGCTCAGTTTGCGCAATACGGAATGGTTGGACTGGATGACTCTATCATTTCAAATTATGCCGACGATATGATGAAACGCGAAGATACAGTGAAAAGCATCTTCGAAAAAG
>DAIOHI010000206.1:402-5161 GCA_036744815.1 Paludibacteraceae bacterium | reverse complement strand
TTCCTTTGACTGTATTTACGAATATGTCTACACTTTATGCTGTTTGGCAATTCAAAATAGATGGAGGTAATGGGAAAACAATATATATAGACAATCTGTATTTCTATGACAATTCTTTTACCACGGATACTGAACTTCCATCTGCTTTAAGTGCTACAGTAGGTAATGTTGCTTATAATAGCATTGAGTTAAAATTGAAAGCAAATGACAATTCGGGCGCCGTAATATTTACCGTTTCGTATGGAGAGCATTCATTAGAAATAGGAGGGCAATCGGGTGTTGAACGTTCGTACACAATAGCAGATTTAGAGGAAAATGCGCAGTATTCTTTTACTGTAAGTGCGAAAGATAGAAGTAACAACAGCGTAGCGGAAAATAAAACGGTAACAGCAACAACAGCTGGAGGTTATGCTAAACCTCTAGAGGCGGCTTCAGCTCCAAGTCATTCTTCTGCAAATGTAATGTCTATTTATAGCAACACATACAGTTCTGTAGCAGCTTATGTAATTGGTGGTTGGGGACAAACGACTACAGTTTCTGATTATTTGATAGGGGATAACAACATGATGAAACTAGAAAATTTCAACTACTTAGGATTAGAAATAAATAACAATAATCCAATCGACTATAGTACAATGACAAAGCTACATGTTGATGTGTGGACACCGAATGCGACTGGTTTTCAAATAACTCCGATTGGTGGTGGTGAGACATTGATAGCTTGCGAACCACTTTTGACAGAAAAATGGAATTCCTTTGATATCCCATTGAGCAATTTTACAAGTGTAAACCCTAGTTCTATCATACAAATAAAAATGCTTGCTTCAGGCGAAAATGCAATAGCATATATTGACAATATATATTTTTATAAAGAAGATGCAGCTGGTATCGATAACAACTCACAAAATGATATAAAATTCTTTGTTAATGACAACAATATCTTGCAAATACAAAAAATAGATATAAATCAACAAATTAGAATTTATACAGTTCAAGGAAAAGAAATATATAATCAACACGCATTTGATAATAACTTTTCAATAAAGTTAGAAAAAGGAATGTATATCGTTTGTGTGGATGATTTTGTAGAGAAAATAATTATTAAATAAAAAATGAAGACAAGGCAAAAATAAAACTTGTTTTTGCCTTGTCCTTTCAAAACATGTTTTGAAAATGTAAGCAAATCAATTCATTTTCAATTTAAAACATTTTATATGAGAAAATACTTTGTATTATACCTTTGTTTATTTTTCACTTCAATTCTTTTTGCGCAAAATGTGCAAATTTCGGGCATTGTTACAGACGAAGAGAATGAACCGATAATTGGAGCCAGTGTTGTTGTAAAAGGAACAAAACAAGGCAGTATTACCGATTTGGATGGAAAATTTTCACTATCCATCTCTACTGGATCTACTTTGAGCATATCGTATATAGGCTACGAAACTTTTGAAGAAAAAATTACGACTGCTAATACTGCTATGCGAGTTGTTTTAAAAAACAATAGTTACATGCTTACCGAAGTTGTAGCAATTGGATATGGAACAATGAAAAAAAGTGATTTAACAGGAGCTGTTGCGTCCGTTAAAGCCGATCAGTTGCAAAAAACTCCGGCAGCGGGATTGGATCAAGCTCTTCAAGGACGAGTAGCCGGAGTAACAGTAAATGCAAATTCAGGTCAACCCGGAGCTGCCGCTGAAGTTCGCATTCGTGGTATTGGTACTGTAAATAACAGTGCTCCTATTTACGTTGTCGATGGAGTTATTGTTGATAATATCACGTTTCTAAGTCCGAACGATATTGAGTCAACCGAAATTCTGAAAGATGCCTCATCTACAGCTATATATGGTTCAAGAGGAGCGAATGGAGTTATTCTTGTTACAACTAAAAAAGGAAAAGCAGGAAAAAGCACTATTTCTTTTAATTCCTATGTCGGATTTCAAAATCGCTGGAGAAAACTTGATTTGATGCAGAGAGATGAATTTGCATCAACAATAGTTGCTCTGAATAATGTTACATCTGAAATCAATTTCTTTAATAAAAATGGATTTAGCAAATGGCTTCAAGCATATCGACTAGGGTCACCATACTATCCGGTAAACCTTGATTATTCGCAGGTTAAAACCGATTGGCAGGATGAAGTTTTTAATGAAAACGCTTTGATCCAAAATCATCACGTTTCTGTAAGTGGAGGCACTGATAAATCCACTTACGCATTCAGTGCAAGTTATTTTGATCAAGAAGGCACGATAATAGGTTCTGATTACAATAGGCTTACGCTCCGTATAAATAGTTCGCATAAAGTTCGCAGTTGGCTTACCATCGGCGAAAACTTATCCTTTGTTAGCTCAACCGGACGAAATGCCATGAATAACAATGCCAATCCCGGAGCTTCAATTCTTTCAGCTGCTTTAGCGATGGCTCCATGGGATCCGACTCATTACCCCAGTGGATCAATAAATAACGAAAATAAAGATTTAAGCGGACAAATTTCGGCTTCATCTAACTATAAAAATACAACAAATCCATTCTCAATGGTACAAAATATAGTGCCGAATAATAATGTGGAACGATGGGTTGGTGATTTGTATGTCGAATTATCCCCGATAAAACATCTGACACTTCGTTCGTCGATAAATTTGGATTTATCTAACAACAGAGACAAGACGTTTAATTATGCCTATGAGTATTCTTCTTTTGATAAATCAGAAAAGAACTTTCTATCAAGCAGTATGTCGCGTTACAGTACCGTTGTTTTTGACAATATTTTGACTTATTCAAGAAGTGCAGGACTTCATGATTGGTCTGCTATGGTAGGTCAAACAACGCAAGAATATAATTACTACAGTATTGGTGGATCAGGCTATTCGATTCTTAATCCGGAATTAAGTAATTGGTATCTTTCGCAAACGACAGAAAAAAATGTAGGAAACGACTCCGCTATTAGAACTCGGATGTTTTCATTGTTGGGACGCCTTCATTATACCTACGCCGGAAAATACTTAGCAACTTTAAACTTTAGATCTGATGCATCTAGTAAGTTTACAGAAAATCCATGGGGATATTTTCCATCAACAGCTCTTGCTTGGAGAATGACAGAAGAAAGTTGGATGCCAAAAATAGCCTTTGTCGATTTTCTTAAGTTGCGCGTTGGCTGGGGTAGAATTGGAAATGAAAAAATAGCGTCAGATAGTTTCATTATGACTATGTTCAATGAAGGTCCAACCTTTGTCGATTATGTATTAGGCACTGATCAACAGCTGGCAAGTGGTTCGGCAATTCTTTCTTACGTAAACAAAAATGGAAAATGGGAAAGTACAGAACAATGGAATGCCGGGCTTGACTTTGGCTTTTTCAATGGCTTGTTAGGAGGTAATGTCGATTTGTTCTTAAGAGACACCAAAGACATGATATTGCCGGTAAAGGCTCCGGCTCATATTGGAAATCTTCATGATCCTTTAGCCAATGTTGGTACTGTGCGGAACAAAGGTGTTGAAATTTCTTTTGATCATTCCAATAAAATAAGAAATGTAAATTACAGCATTGGAGCAAATTTGTCTTTAATAGATAATAAACTTACTGCGCTAAACGGAGGAAGTCGTATTTATGGAGATCGAACTATCGTGGATGAAGGATATGCTCTCTACACTTTTTGGGGATATCAATACTTAGGAATTTACGAAAGTAACGATGCTGCAAAAAAACACTTATACAATGATGATTTAGGCTTTAAAGCCGGTGATGCAAAATTTGCAGATTTAAACAAGAATGGTAAATTGGACGATGGTGACAAAACAGATCTCGGCAATCCTTTTCCATGGTTGACTTATGGATTAAATATCGCTGCGGATTACAAAGGTTTTGATTTACAACTATTTTTTCAAGGAGTATATGGAAATGAAATTTTTAATGCTGTAAGAATTCGTACAGAAGGTACAGGTGTTGACGGAGCTACTTTGAGTACTGCTATGAGAGATGCATGGACGGCAAGCAATCCCTTAGGAAGTATACCCAATCCATATGGAAATGCAAAAAACTACGATACTTCTAGTCGTTTTATTGAAAGTGGTGCTTATTTGAGACTGAAAAATTTGCAAATAGGTTACACTCTACCTAATACTTTGGTTAATAATTTTTTTATTGACAGATGTCGTTTTTATATATCGGCAAGTAATTTATTAACAATAACAAATTATACAGGCTACGATCCCGAAATAGGAAGCGGTGTTGATTATGGAAATTATCCACAATCAAGAACCATAACTTTTGGAGTCAATGTGGATTTTTAATAAAAAAGGAAAGAGATATTTAAAATGAATTTTAAATAAAATCATTTATGAAAAAATATATTTATATACTATTAGCTTCACTTTTTCTTGTCTCGTGTGAAAGTTGGCTGAGTGAACCATCTCCCGGAACCACTCTGCTTGAAGATTATTTTACATCCGGAGAAACTGCCATACAAAACACCACAGCAGCTTATGTTCCTCTTATGTGGGAATACAACCAAACATATTTTCCTGAGTGGTTTATCGGAGACGTTGTGTCAGACGACGCTTTGAAGGGAGGACAAACTGTTTCGGACATGAGCGATGCATATTATCTGGAAAATTTCAAAGTAAATTCAGATAACAATATATTGCTTCAATACTATCGTGCACAGTGGATTGGTATAAGTAGGTGCAACCTTTCTCTTGCTTATATTCCGACAATGAGTCCCGATACAGCAATGACAACTCGTGTTCAAGATAGGCTTATCGGC
>DAIOHI010000206.1:0-302 GCA_036744815.1 Paludibacteraceae bacterium | reverse complement strand
ATTGGCAACAAAACAGAACATCGGCAGACGAAATTTATCAATTCATCATAGAAGATTTGGAAGATGCCAACAAAAAATTGTGGAAAAAGAGTGAATATGCTGATGATGACTTAGGCAGGGCTACAAAAGGAGCTGCTCAAGCCATGCTTCTAAAAGCTAATTTGTATATCCATAACTATAATGAAGCAAAACGTTGGGGCGATTCTATTATGGCTTCAAACGAATATGAACTTATTCCTGATTACTCGGATAATTTTAAATTAGCTGGTGAAAATGGACAGGAATCGTTTTTGAGATACAAT
>DAIOHI010000205.1:0-5195 GCA_036744815.1 Paludibacteraceae bacterium | reverse complement strand
CTTGAATAACATGTATTCAGATAAGCTCTTGTCATCTTTCTGTCTTTAAAAATATCCTCAAAAGGTATTCTTCCATCTTTTTGGATATCAAGCATATCTGAACAGGAAGCAAACATAACGACAGATAACAATGCGGTTATTATATTATTCACTTTCATGATATTAGAATTTTAGTTGTAAACCAATGTTGTATAATTTGTACACAGGAATGCCGATATAGCTTCCTTCGGGTCCGAATTCATTGTATTTCATATTGTGAAATGTTAATAAATTTTGACCGCTTAGGAACAAACGAAAACCTTGTACAGGCATTTTATCAAGTATATTATCAGACAAACTATAGCCTATTTCTAAGTTTTTTAATCTCAAATAAGCTCTGTTGTTTTTATAAAAATCGCTCGCCTGATGATTGGTTGAAGTTATTGTTGACAAAGCTGGAAAGGTGATTTTATCTCCATTTGCAAAACGTTCTTGCGTCCAAGCATTTTTGTGTACCTCGGCATATACTCCATCCATTAACGATTCGTCGATTCCATATCCACTTTCAATAACTTCTCTCTTGCCTATACCTTGCAGCAAAAAGCTGAAATCGAAGTTTTTATATTCAATCGAAGTCGTTACACTATAATAATATGCGGGAAGAAGACCGTCGCCAATAGGTTTCAAATCTTTTTCATCAATAACTTCATCGCCATTTAAATCTTTATAAATCAAGTCACCAACTCGTGGAGTACCAAAGCTGTATGTGAGAGAACTAGTTTGAATTTCTTCTTCTGAATTGAAAAAACCATTTCCATTCGATTTATCAACCTCGTAACCCCATGATTGCCCGTAAGCATAACCCTGTTCGCGATAACGATATTTGTAGGTGTCATCTAATTCTACTTCACCAACATCAATTAGTTTGTTTTTTGCGACATTAAACCAAGCACCTGCTGTAATTTTCAAATCGTTATGTATTTGTTTCGAATATATTAGCGACAGTTCGAAGCCTTTATTCTCCATTTTCCCCGAGTTTGTGTTTGGATAGTTCGATAGAGCAACTCCCTGGAAAGCAGGAACGCTTCCTGTGGATGACACGTACATATTGTCTAAATTCTCTTTAAAGAAGTCAACATTAATAGAGAGATTTTTAAATAACTCAATATCAAAACCTACATTCAATTTCTTAATCATCTCGGGTTGAACATCAAGATTAGCAAAAGAAACTTCGTTGATTATTTTTTCAAGACTGGTTATCGATCCTCCTCCAACAAATGTTATTTCATCAGAATAGGCATATCGTTTTGCTCCAAAATCATCATTTGCAGCCACACCATAGGAAGCTCTCAATTTAAAAAAAGAAAGAATGTCGTTGTTTTTTAGAAAATCTTCGTTTGACACAATCCAAGCTGCTGAGAAAGCTGGCGTTGCAAAAAAACGATTGTTGTTAGGGAATTGCTCCGAGCCGGAATAGCCAATATCAAATTTAGCAATGTATCGATTATCGTAATCATAATTCAACATTAATCCAGAAAGTATTCTTTTGAATGGATACATGTAAGGACTGTGCTGATATCTTGCTGAAAAATTATGAAAAGCTCCGAAAAGCATAGCGTCAACCTTATGTTTTTGGAATGAACGATGGTAATTAGCAAAACCATTAAATACGATCTGATAACTAAAGTTACTTGGTTTAGTATATGTCAATGGAGAATTTATCTCGTCTCCTTTTTTAATAAATTCAAACTTATCCAAATCTGTTGTCCGAATCCAGCGTTCGAATGTTTGTGCTGCCTTAAGTTCTCCTATTCCTTGTGTTTCGTAAGCGGCAAAACCACCTAATTTCAAACCTGGAGTTATAAATTTTAAGTCCCAATCCAATCCCATTTGGTTGATGGTCTTAGCCGAAGTTTGCTTGTTAACTCCGCTTCGGTTCAACATTCCATAAGTAGGATTATTAAAACTAGATGTAGCTATAACTTCTCCGGCATCTGTCAATGGACCATAAACCGTTGAAGGCATTTGAAACAACGATTCATAGACTCCGGACATAGTATATCCGTTGGGTAATTGTTCTTTTATGATATTTCCACTTGTTCGATAGTATGCCGACAAGTTTTCGAATAATTCAACATCTAAATTTGCTCTAAAATTGTATATCTTACTTCTATCGCTGGCATCATAATTATCGTTCTCTGTTTTGAACTGATCACCTTGATTAATGAAATTAAGTCCAATATAAAATTTAACTTTTTCACCTCCTCCAATTGCACTTACTCCAACTCGCTGTTGCATTACCATTTTTTTCATAAACATATCATACCAATCGGTATTTGGATATTTTTGTTTATCGCTAGCGTTTCGGTAAGCGGTAATCTGACTTCCACTAAAAGGTAATGATGATATATTGTCATTTGCAGAAGCTTCGTTCCTCAAAGAAGCATATTCCCATGAATTTATATAAGTTGGTCGTGTCGATACTTGTTGAAAGGTGTTTTCTATACTTGCATTAATTTCTAATCCTTCTCTATTCCCTCTTTTTGTGGTAATAACAATCACACCATTAGAGCCTTCAATTCCATAAATCGCTTGAGCCGAAGCATCCTTTAATAAAGTGATAGATTCAATGTCTGAAGCTTGAATAAATTCAAAAATATCGGTTTTAGAAATTAATCCGTCTATTACAATAAGAGGAGTCCCACTTCCATTTACAGAATGTTTTCCTCTTAGATAAAGAGAAGTTTCTTCTTTACTCAATTGGGATGAATTTTCCGTAACCATTAATCCGGACAAACGTCCCGTAAGCATGAGTGGAAGCTTTGTTGTTGGAGTTTTATCTAATTCTTTACCAAATACAGTCACCATTGACGCAGTTGTGGAACGCTCATCTAACTCGTACAATCCATACTGTTTCTTTTGTTGTTCCTGTACTGTAAATTCTTTTTCCGTGTTTTCCTGAGCATTCAGAAAAGTTACAGTTAGAAGCATACAGATCAATATTTTTATGTTTTTCATATACAGCATATTTTTCAGATTATTTTTATCGTCATAACTTACCAATTTGGACGCTGCCATTTTTTTCCAGTTAGTTCTTCTAGTCGATTGTTTTCATCCACCGGAATAGGCAATAATAAATTCTTATTTCTCCAATATTCACGCGAATTATTCGTAATCAAGCTACGAGTGTATGAATAACCTGTTGGTTTAGTTCCGTCAATTTCGATATTAATACCAGTTACCCATTTGTCCGTTTTACTTAAATCTCCATTTGGATCAGACCAGCGACGTACATCGAAATACCTGTGTTCTTCGTATGCCAACTCCACTCTTCTTTCATTTTTAATGCGTAGTATTAGTTCTTTTTGTGTTAGGCTGTTGGTCAAAGCAGGCATGTTCACGCGAGCCCTAACTTCATTAACAGCGCTCAAAGCATCATCCAGTCTCCCATACTCTGCAGCTGCTTCTGCATAGTTTAGCAACACTTCTGCATAACGGAATATTTTAAATGGAGGAGCATTTCGCATTTCAGCCGGGGTGTCTCTTCCGCCCAAAGGATGTACTGTTTTCCGATGATAATATCCGGTTAACGTGGTACCGCTTTTCTGATTGTCATGATTTCTTCCTGTATAAGGATCCTCAATATTGGTTGTTATTAATCGATCGCGTACACCCGCGTCTATGTCTCCCTCTTTCACTTGCCAGTAACACTTACGATGCGACAAATGATAATACATAGTAGCTGCCATACGAGGATCTCTGTTCTTATATGGTTCTTCGGGTTTGTATATGGACGCTGTGTTGTAATTAGGCTGTAAATGCTGTTCGTCTAAGTATGGATTTTCTAAATTTAGAACAGGCTTACCATCCGTTGTTTCAAACGCATCGGCTAATTCTTGCGACGGACATATTCCAGGGCGAGTTCCTGCTGTTTGAAACGGTATCCCATGAAATATATAAACTTCTACATTTGCATATTTAGAATGATTTTGCCATATCGTTTCTTGGTCTGGCTCATCTGCTTGATAAAGCATCTTTTTGGTGTGATACTCATTGAATATGGCTGCTGAAGTATTATTGTCAAAAGCATCAATATATTCATCGGGATAAACTAGCTGATCATATAATTTATAACCATTTGTTTTTAAATTTTCTGCGGCAGCCTTGGTTATTTCATAAGCTTCTTTCCAGTGATTTTCTCCATTTGCAAACAGAGGGCTAGCAGCATACAGAATAGCTCTGGATTTAATAGCTTCGGCAAGAGCCTTTGTTACTCTTGTTTCTTCGGCTGAAGTTGTGATACGCCAAGGCAATTCGGGAATTGCCAACGCTTTGTCGCAGTCTTCGATTATGAATTTGGTTATATCGTAAAAGCTCCTTTGCTCAAGACTCGAAAAATCCATATCAACACCATAAGGATCATCTTCAATAGGAAGATTTCCACCATACAATCTTATCAGTTCAAGATAATAATAGGCTCTCAAAACATGAGCTTCAGCCTTCCAGCGCGCCTTTGTCGATTCGACCACATTGGCATTATCAATGTACTTTATAAAAATAGCACACTGACGTATTGCTGTCCAATATACTTCCCAAAACCTTGAATTATTTGGTCCTTTATCATCTACTGCTGTGGAAAAATAATCGTAGAACGGGTGATTCGATGCAGATGCTTCTTTGTGATACATAAGTGGAACGGGCAAATCCATCACTTTTTCGCCATCCCAACCATTATCGCACACAGCATCAAAGAAATTTGTCCATTGATAATAACGAAATCCTTTTGCCGGAAGATTCGAGTAGCAAGTGTTTAGATAGGCTCCTACTTTTTCCTGATCAGAAAACACTTCTTCGTAGCTAAGTTTTCCATCTGGTGCCGGATCTAATATATCTTGACAGGATACGCCAAGGAATCCAAATGCAAGAATAAGATATATTTTATTGAATGAAAGAAATTTATGAATATTTTTCATGTGAAATCAAATTAAAAATTAACATTAACACCCACACTAATAGTTTTTGATAATGGATAATCCATCTGATGTGTCAATTCAGGATCGACATGTTTCATTTTAAAATTGGTAAACAGCAATAAGTTTTGTCCGTTTACACTAAATCTAGCATTTTCTATCCCAAATCTCTTCAGATTTTCAAGCGTATAGCCAATTTCCACATTTCGCAATCGACAATATGATTTATCCATGATAAAAAAGCTG
>DAIOHI010000204.1:0-5206 GCA_036744815.1 Paludibacteraceae bacterium | reverse complement strand
TGGCATTCGAACGTCATGCTACTTCCAAAATTACGGATGCTTCCGATTTGTTTTCTCTTCATACTTTGGGCTTTAGGGGCGAAGCTTTGGCTTCCATTGCTGCTGTGGCTCAAATGGAACTTCGCACGCGCCGTGAAGAAGACGAGTTGGGAGTGATGATAGAAATGGCTGGCTCGCGTATATTTATGCAAGAAGCTGTTCAATGTGCAAAAGGAACAATGTTTTTGGTAAAGAATCTGTTTTTTAATGTTCCTGCTCGTCGTCGTTTCCTGAAAAGCGACAATGTGGAAAAAAATCATATTCTGAATGAATTTTATCGTATAGCTTTAGTCTATCCGCAAGTAGAATTTGCTTTTTTCGACGATCAAGACGAAATTTTCCAACTTCCTGCTTCGAATATTAAATTACGTATAGAAAATATTTTTGGAAAAGGAAATAAGAAAAAATGGGAACAACAATTGCTTTCCATCGAAGCCTCATCGACTTTAGTAAATATATACGGATACATTGGGCGTCCTGAATTTGCGCAGCGTTCGGCAAATCAATATTTCTTTGTAAATGGGCGTTATATGCGTCATCCTTACTTTAATAAAGCCGTAATGATGGCTTACGAACGTCTGATTCAACCCAACGAAAATCCGAATTATTTTATTTACCTGGAAATTGATCCTCAATCGGTTGATGTAAATATACATCCGACAAAAACGGAGATTAAATTTGAAAACGAACCGGCGATTTGGTCGATTATTTCGGCAACGGTAAAAGAAGCTTTGGGTAAATTCAATGTCGTTCCGTCTATTGATTTTGATCGTGATGGCGCATTGGATATTCCGGTAACAAATATTCCTTTTGAAAATATTCGTCCGCCTCAAACATCTTTCAATCCATCTTACAACCCTTTTGGAACAAGTTCTTACAAACGAGAATCGCTTGATTGGGAGAAGCTTTATGACGGATTTGAAAAGAAAAACTCTAAAGAAAATAATCTGCCAAGCGAAGACGAATTTTTAGAAAACATTGCTGTTTCTTCTTCGATGGAAGATGCGACTCAAGGGAAAATTGATGTGGAAGATTCGAAAACGCAAAATTTTCAACTCAAGAATAAATATATTCTAACACCGGTTAAATCGGGTTTGCTTCTGATTGATCAACAACGGGCACATATACGTATTTTGTTCGATTCTTTTCTCCAGCAAATGCGAGAGATGCCTGCCGTTTCGCAACGATTGCTTTTTCCTGAAGAGCTTGAGTTGACTCAAAATGAATCGATTGTATTCGAACAAATGATTCCCGACTTAAAAAAAGTGGGTTTTGATTTTCAGCTATCGAAAGAACTTGCATACGAGATAAAAGGAATTCCGGCGATTTTAGAAGCTGGCAGTGTTATCGATCTTTTACTTACGATGCTCGAAAAAACGAAAAGCATCGAAGCAAATACCACAGAGGAATTGCACGAAACTATAGCTTTATCTTTAGCCGAAGCTTCGTCGCTCAAAACAGGACAGCATTTGACGGAGGAAGAAATGACCAATCTTATTGATCGTCTGTTTGCTTGCAGAAATCACAATCATACGCCCGATGGACGAAAAATAATAACGATTTTGAGTTACGAAGAAATAGAAGCAAAGTTCAGATAAGAGAAAAGCCACTAACATCAATAAATGTCCGTTGTGCATTGACAACAGCTTTAAATCCGAATTTTGCGACTGTTGTATGCAATAAAGGACATAGCATTAGTGTTTTTCTGCGTTTAATTGTTTTGATTGGATTCAATAAATTGTAAAAAATGTTTTAAACGACTTGCAAATGATTAAAATAATTCAATTCGTTTTAGCCTTTTTTGTTATTCTCTTAATGAGCTAATATGTTTCCTTAAGAAAAAGCAAGTTGTTTTTTTCGAAGTTTTTTGTTCCTTTTTTTCGATATTGTTTTGTTAAAATAGTTATAGTTGTAGTTATTAATGTTTTTAAGTGTTGATTTTCAATCTATAGTTAATGTTGTGTTAATTCGAGTTCTATTTTCCGATATGCGTTGATTCTTACTTGTTTTGACACTAAATATGTGAAAAAATGTAATTTGATAGAAGTTATCGCTTTTGCAATATTTTGTTAAATTAAGACATTCGCTTTGAGAGCAACTTAGTACATTAAAAGATTATCATTACTTTTGTCACTGGTTTTTATTGGACTAATGAAATTTAAAGATGAAAAATGCGTTTACTCATTTAGTATAAACACATTTTTTTAAGCATATGATATCAAGAACCATTCGTTATTTAGTAGCCTTATTTGCCTTGACCTTTAGTCTTTCCGCTGTTGCACAGAAAGATTATCGCATGGAAGCCGGTGTGCTTGGTGGAAGTTCTTTGTATTTTGGAGATTCCGATATAAACTATCCGAATAATGCAGAGTTGACCTTTGGAGGCTTGTTACGCTATCGTTTTGATCAGCGTTTTGCCCTAAAAGCAGAAGGAATAAGAAATAGAATTAGTGGAACATATCCACGTTTTCGTAGCGATTATTTGACAGCTTTTGATCTTTGTGGAGAATTTAATTTTTTAAATTACTTTCAACGAATTCCGGAACGTAGTGCGGAGAGGTATTCCACTTATATTTTTGGCGGATTAGGAGCTATGCTTTATGATTACGAATCGTCGATGGCAATAAACCCGAATATCAGTTTTGGAGTCGGATTCAAAATGAAATTGGGCAAACGATTTAACTTAAATGCACAATATGCCAATAGATTGTTGTTGGCAGATAATATGGAAGGAATCGCCGCGCTGAATAATAAAGCGCAGTTGAACGGATCCAATTTTTTAAACAACGACTTGTTGATGTCGTTTACACTTGCATTGACTTATGATTTTTGGATAAAAGATTGTAAATGCGTGTGGATTCAATGATAAAAATAAATTTAATATAAATACTTAGTTCGTAGATGTCGTCGTATTTGGAAAAGATAGATAAAACACGCTTGCCGAAACATATTGCCATAATTATGGATGGCAACGGAAGATGGGCGAAAGAACGTGGCTACGAACGTGTTTTCGGGCATCAAGCCGGTGTCGAATCTGTGCGTCAAACAACCGAAGCCGCAGCAGAAATTGGTATCAAGTATTTGACTCTATATGCATTTTCTACCGAAAACTGGGATCGTCCACAGGCAGAAATAGAAGCTTTAATGGGGCTTTTAGTTGATTCGATACAACAAGAAACTCCAACATTGAACAAGAACAATATTCGTTTAACGGCTATTGGGAATTTGGAACGCTTGCCGGAAAAAGTGAGAGCGAAATTACTGGTATGTATTGATGAAACTTCTAAAAATACGGGCTTAACACTTATTTTGGCTCTCAGTTATTCATCCCGTTGGGAAATAAAGGAAGCTGTAAAGCAAATTTGCCACGAAGTGCAAGCTGGAAAACTATCTTGCGATTCGATTTCGGACGAGATTATATCACAGCATTTAACAACCGCATCTTTCCCCGATCCCGATCTGATGATACGCACGAGTGGGGAAGTGCGCCTCAGCAATTTTTTGCTTTGGCAATTGGCTTATGCCGAAATGTATTTCACCGCGACGCATTGGCCAGATTTTAAAAAAGACGATTTTTATAACGCTATATACGAATATCAAGGGCGAGAACGCCGTTTTGGAAAATGAATAAATTTGATTTTACACGAGACTTACAGTTAAATATGTATTATAAAAAAATCTTCTCTTTTTCAGTTTTGTTCGTATTAGCGCATTTTGTCGCTGCTCAAACAACTACCGACACAGACGAAAGCACATCAAACACTCCCGTAATTGAATACTCAACGGTAAATCTAAAATATGAGATTGCGGAAATTCGTGTCAGCGGAGCTGATAACTACGAAGATTTCGCTATTATTGGCTATTCCGGTTTGGCGCTGGGAGATATGGTAAGCGTGCCGGGAGATGAAATTACAAATGCTGTAAAACGCTTCGTTCGTCAAGGGCTTTTTTCTTCCGTGAAAATTTATGCCGATAAACTTGAAGACGGAAAAGTTTGGCTTCATATTGCACTAAAAGAACGTCCTCGTGTATCCGAAGTTACTTATTCTGGCTTGAAAAAAGGAGAAATTGAAGATCTTGAACAACGGGTAGGAATTGTAAAAGGAAATCAAATAACACCGAATATTTCTGATAGAGCAAAAAAACTAGTTGAGAAATATTTACAAGAAAAAGGATTCTTGAATGCTACAGCTAATGTATATCAGCGCAATGATCCCGAAAAAGCTGGATATGTAATTGTTGAGGTAGAAGTAGATAAAAAGCTGAAAACGAAAGTAAATCGACTTATTATAACCGGAAACGACGCTTTGTCGCAAATGAAAATTGATAGGGCGATGAAGAAGACAAGTGAAAAAGGAAAATGGTATAACTTTTTCAGTTCGAAAAAATTTATTCAAGAAGAATATGTAAAGGATAAAAATTTGGTTATCGAAAAGTATAACGAAATCGGATATCGTGATGCTTATATCGTTACAGATAGCGTTGTTCCTTTCGATGACAAATCCGTCAATATATACCTTACCGTGGATGAAGGAAAAAAATATTATTTCCGAAATATTACATGGATAGGCAATACGGTATATCCTTACGAAATTTTAGATGCTACTTTATCGATTAAAAAGGGCGACATCTATAATCACAAACAACTGAACGAACGTTTGGAATCTGACGACGATGCGGTAGGAAAACTTTACCGCGACAGAGGTTATTTGTTCATGCGTATCGATCCGGTTGAAGTACAGATTGATAATGATTCCATCGATTTTGAAATGCGTCTTTTCGAAGGAAAACCGGCAACTATCAACGAAATTGGAATTATTGGTAATACACGTGTTTACGAGCATGTTATTCGTCGCGAACTTTACACCAAGCCCGGACAATTATACAGTCAATCCGACATTGTACGCTCTCTTGGAGAGTTGTCTCGTATGGGGCATTTCGATCAGGAAAAAGTATTTCAAGATATTGACATTCAGCCCAATCAAGAAAATGGAACGGTGGATATCAATTATGTCCTTGAAACCAAAGGTAGCGATCAGGTTGAGTTTTCGGCAGGTATTGGTGGAACAGGACTTGTTGGAAGTTTAGGGTTGAAATTTAGCAACTTCGCTATTCAAAATTTATTTAAACCCGAAATGTATCGCATTGTTCCTCAGGGTGAAGGACA
>DAIOHI010000203.1:4324-5222 GCA_036744815.1 Paludibacteraceae bacterium | reverse complement strand
AAAGCTTATTCATTCCTTGTTTGGACGAGGGTTCGACTCCCTCCAGCTCCACGAATAATTTAAAAAACGCTGATAATCATTGGATTGTCAGCGTTTCGCTATTTATATATAATGTGTGAAAATGTGTGCTATTTAATAATTCTTTTACTATCAATTGTTTATAAGCATAAAAACATACAACTATGGCAAAAAAACATACAATTATAATCTATCCACATCTGAATGACCGTAACGGGAGTTTTAAACAACAATGGTATGTTGAATATTCTTATCGTATTCCGGGCGAAGAAAAACCACGGCGCGAGCGAATTTATAAAGGGTTGAACCAAGGGACTACTGAAGAAAGATATAAATTAGCAAAGAAGATAATTGCAGAAAAGACAAAGTATCTAAAAAGCGGAGAATACTTAAATGAGAATTGTGTAAAAAAAGTATATGAAGATGAGTTGCTTTATCGTAATGAAGCGAAGCTATACGGAAAAATACGATCCGGAGTAATAACAACACGTACGAATTTAAGCGATTTCTTGACACAGATAAAACAGAGTGTCAACCAAAATACACACGATAATTATAAATCCAAGCTGCGATATTTCAACGCATGGTTAGAAAAAAACAACTTAAATGAATTACATGTTGAACACATCACACGTGATCATATCACGGCATTTGCTATTGAGTTATCGGAAACTGAAAAATTAAGCCGATTAACGATTGACAAATATATTCAGATGATTAGAGCCTATTTTGATTATGAGATTGGGAAAGGTAATATAGCAAGTAATCCGGCAACTAATATCCCTAAAATGGGAAAAATAATAGATTGTTCCGCCGTACCATATTCGAAAAATGAACGCGACAAACTGAAAAACGCCATACAGAAAAGCGATCCGCAATT
>DAIOHI010000203.1:1006-4314 GCA_036744815.1 Paludibacteraceae bacterium | reverse complement strand
TGTGGCTCGCATGCCAAATACAATATTATTGCGCCGTTCGTCCGGGTACTGAATTACGTTTAATGAAAATATCATGGATTGACTTTGATAAAAAGCAGATAAGAATACCCAGTCCTGAAGCTAAAAACAATTTATCGGAAATAGTCGAAATTCCCGATTTTCTTTTTGAAGAAATAAAAACTTATGGATTGGAGCGTTACGATATAAATTCTTTTGTTTTTGGTAAATTCGGAGTGCCAGGTATTGAAGCATTGGGGAAAAACACGTTACGAAATAGATTTAATAGGGTTCGCGATGAATTAGGTATATCAAAGGATAAAAAATTTTATAGTTGGAAACATACCGGCGCGATAGAATTAATAAACAACGGCGCTCAACCTTATGACGTTATGGATCATCTGCGACATAAGAATTTTGATACAACGGAAAAATACCTCAAGAAGCGTATAAAAAACAATGATAGAAAAATAAATCGTTTTATTGTAGAAATATAAAACATAAAAAGCCCCGAATATTTCGGGGCTTTTCTTTCATTTCATTTTCGCTTTTCGGATTTCGCTTTCATTGAGAATAGATTGTTACTTTCTTACTTCGTTACTTCTTACTCTTACTTATTTCCAGCTTATAAATGATTGAACTTTTACTTTACAAAAGTAGTGTTATCTTTTTATATAACAAAACGTTTAGTAAAATATATTACTGATCGCAGATAACTTTTTTAAGCGTTTTTACATCCGCTTTAATTTCTTCTGTATTATCCAGTATTTTTTTATTGGTAATAATCAATGTGTCAGTTTTAGTTAGAATCTCCTTAGTAACTTTATACACGGTATCAACCTTTGCCGGTAGTGATTTCAGACTATCCAATTTAATATTAGCTTCGATCAGTTCTTTATGTTGCAAATCTATTTTTGTGTTTAGTTCGTTGTTCTGCATTTTTTTTGATTTAGCTACGCCCCCAACGAATCCGCCGCCCGCGCCAATGATCAGCGCAATTAAAATACCTAAAATTGTTTCCATAGTTTTTTTCATTCTTCTTTTTTAGTTGACTTCTTCCTAACGTAATTTGCATTAATCCGTATTTTACAAGGCTCTCGATAGCAAGCAATGTCTTGCAATTGCTTTACTACTTCGTTTAAATTTTCATTGACATCATTTAGCATCGCTACCTGATTAGCCGCTATAGTGGTGCCGTCTTGTTTCCGGTTAAGGAACTTATTCACTACAGCCGTTGCTATACTGCCAAATGTAGCTCCAAAGCCGGAACCTACGCCGATTGCCGGAAGAATATTCGGATCATTCAAAAAATCAATCATATATTATAAGATTTGATAACTCATTTTTGCATTATTAACCTCTTTTACTTGCGCTCCATAAAAATGAAGAAACGAAAATCTTTCGATAGGATTTTTTACACCCCAAAATTTTAACTTAGTGGGATTAGCGATATTTTGTTTTACCCCCAAAAAACTAATCTTCGCTGTCGCTGTAGGCATAATGCAAGTTTATTTCGAGTTTGAAAAATTTTATTGGAATTTGCTTTAAAATTACATTGCTATTGCTTAATAGAGCTATACTATCGTAATCTGCATCAGTTACAGCATAGCTTCCATAAATAGCTAACGAAACGTTTGCTGTTACACCCAAGCCCGCTAAATCGCTGAAAAGTACAGGCTGTCCTTGTGTGTGATAATACATATATGTCTCTTGGATTAAGGCACAAGAGAACGGCGGAAACGCACTCGGAGTTGTTTCATCATCGTAAGGCACTACCTCTATCGTATCAACAGATATTGTTTTGTCAGCGTAGAGCTTTCCATAGTTGTAGCCGGAAGCACGTCCACTTTCAACAAGACACTGCAACCCCCTGAAAGCAAAATTTTTGGATTGAGAAAAAAGCAAATTGGTTACTACTCTATTCCATCGTTGGCTTGATAGTTCGTTAGCTTCTAGCGTACCATCATCATTATTTACCAACAGCGTAGGCTCGGCAGCATTGATAGTACCGTCCTCGTTTATATTTACGATGTCTCCAAGTAGCATGCCCCCTATATTAGGAGCAAAAGCTCCCACGTAAGAGCCGAATTCTGACATGCGGATCGCAATATTATCTAAGTGGACATTTAGCGTGAAATCGACAGGTTGTCCTGCATGGTTATAGCGGTTAAATAGTCTTACATCGCCACTATCATCCATTACCCTACATCCGTTTTGAAATGTGTTTGCTGCAATATTTTGAAGATAGGTTCTGTGAGTAGCAGATAGTCCTGCTTGATTTGTCCCAAAATAGCTTATACCCGCCTTTATGTCCTCTATCCAAAGATTTTCATCTTCGCTCCACGTTATTGGAATTGTCAATGTGTCCCATTTTATGGCAGTTTGCTTACGAAATAAACAATAAGAAAATTTAGGAAAAATATCGACATTATATGTAGAGCCTCTTGGATAGAAATCTATCAGATCTATAATAATGGAGTCAGATGCTATGCTATCTCTCTGCAGATAGTTGTAAAACTCGGAGAACGTATTATTTTGAAAGAATTTTCCCGGAGAATTATGCTTTAACATGCCTTGTTTAAACACTTTAATATAATTTCTATTTTGACCTCTCCAGTATGTCTCGGTTGGATAATCGCTTCCTATCAATTCATTAACCCAGCAATAAAATAATCCAAGACCTAGATGCCTATTGCCAAAACCAATAGATACAGAGCCTTTAATTATTGCATAATGAATATTTAATGCAGTACTGTTAACAGACGGTACAGAAACATTTCCCTGTATTACAAAAAAATTTAAATTTGGAAATATTTCCACAATCGCGAGGGCTTCTATATTACCAATATAGATCGAATCATCGACGCAAATATATGCTCGCGATCCTTTTCGGTTAATAGCCTCTTGAAGCGATTGGTAAGGGCTATCTATGTAGCCTGTTATGCCTTCCGCATCATTGCCGTAGGCAGCTGACACATACACGCAATTTGTGTTTGTCAGTAAAACACCGCCAGGACTGTATTTTCGTTTAAATGGATTCATGTTTTTCTATCAAAAAATAATTAAAAGAACGATTTGAGCTGTATGGATAGATATAAATAGCTGTTATCTTGTAGCCGGTGACAACCCATACAACGGGGCGGTTGTAACTATCTTTTTCCTCTGCTTTTTCTTCTGTCAACTCAGAGCGGATAGAAGTATCAAAGTCTTCGCGAAATTCAGATGGTTGCTGCTCAAGTGGAGAGCCATTTATTATTTCCATATGATTAAATATTTTCAAAGATTATTATCACTTCGCCGACATCATTTCC
>DAIOHI010000203.1:0-996 GCA_036744815.1 Paludibacteraceae bacterium | reverse complement strand
TCGTAACCGGCTTTAATTGTAAGGTCGGAAATAGTTAATTCAGTTCCAGCCGTCAATTCCACGTTTACCAAAGTGGTCGCATTGTAGGTTGTTTCGTCTATTTTCACAGATATATTGCTGACATTAGACATTAACAGCACTTGCTTAACTTTTAAATTCGCAGTCCACTTGAAAATCTTCGGATAAACTACTCCGTTTATTCCATCTTTATTAATTACACAATTTACAGGAACGGATGTACCATCATTGCCAGTAGTGCCGTCTGCCCCCTTTACATGTCCAGCATTAATATTACCTTCTGTCGTTTTAACAATTAAGTCGCCATTATTATCAACGTACGCGCTGATAATACCGGAACCACCATTATTGGGTTTTCCGTCTATTCCTATTCCGCTCATAGCTATACTTCTTTATAGTAAACTTTCATAATTGTTGCATTTTTGACCGTCGAAGTAGGCGTAAAAGCAATTAGTATGTTATCATCAATTTCGATTCCCGGATCTTCATTCCAGTGGAAAGATTCTTTTGGTTCCAACACTATATTATTCAATATAGTGATATTCGCATCGGATAGATTACGAATAAGTATTTTTGAAAAGCCATCAGGCTTTATCATCGCGTTTTGCTGAATATTTTCTGTTTTAAATTGCGCTTTATATTTCATATTCAATCTTTCTGTAAATAAATAATAAGTCCTATTGCAAATCCAACAACTAACAATAAACCGGTACTAATTCCGACAGTTACAACAATGTTTTTTTTTTAAGATAGCCGGCTACATACTCCTTAAATTCTCCGACGGTAATTTGTCCGTCCTTATTCAAGTCTATAATTTGGTTTTGCGCCGCTATTGTCTGCGCGCTAAGGCTCGATGTCTGCATTACCCAAGTATCAGCCTTACCAAGCGCGGCGGGAAAGAATGTAGCCAAATACAAATCGTAAACCGATTTCATTTTTCCGCTTACGCCTAAATTTTTGAAATATAAATAAACGTAA
>DAIOHI010000202.1:2366-5259 GCA_036744815.1 Paludibacteraceae bacterium | reverse complement strand
CCTGCCGCCATAGGCGCGACGTTGCCAACACATTCGCTTTATCAACCACCGTTACTTTCTTACGACGCTGACGAGCGTATTTATATGCCAAATGCAGAATGCGTTCCACTTCTTCGCGGGTGTAAATGCAGGTATCGTAGGCAGTATTTCCGTCCTCACTCCTACCCTGCGGACGACCGAAATACAATCCGCCTGTCAGCTCGCGGATGCACATAAAATCGGCGCCTTCGACCAAGTCGGCACGAAGCGGCGATTTATGCAGCAACGACGGAAAGGTGGTTACCGGACGGATATTGGCGTACAAACCCAAATCTTTTCGCATTTTGAGCAAACCCTGCTCGGGGCGCACCTTTGCCGAAGGATTGTTGTCGTACTTCGGGTCGCCGATGGCACCGAAAAGCACCGCGTCGGAAATCATACACAGGTCGTGCGTAGCTTTCGGATAGGGTTCGCCCACCTGATCGATAGCCGTAGCACCCACAATGGCATATTCGTAGTTGAGTTTATGACCGTATTTCTTACAAACGGCTTTCGTTACATCCAAAGCCTGCTGAACGATTTCCGGTCCGATTCCGTCGCCCGGAAGTACCGCAATATTTAGTATAGCCCCTTTAGATCTCCCCTGAGAGGACGTTTTTTCTGATTCTTTATTCATTTTATTCTTATTTTTAAAATCGGTATTTTATCTCAAAACGAAGTCTTAAAAACAGACGATTAACGATCAGTCATTAAGCGTTATCCTTTAAAAATGCGGAATTCGGATTATTTTTTTGTCAGCCCTATGACCTGTTTATAAATTTCTAATTCGCGTTTCAATTCTTCATTTTCTTTTTTCAATGCTTTTTCTCGTTCTGTTTCGTAAGCAAGAGGAAAACTTTCGCCGAGTTCCGAAATCAGATTGCGTTCTAATGACAATCCCAAATTCCAAAGCACTTTAAAAGACAGCGATGCGCTTCTTTTGTAGTAAGGAAACAAACTCGGATGATGTCCCGTTAGCTGTGCCAATTCGCTACTGCTAAGCCCTTTTTCGCGGATAGCTTTCTTCAAAAAATTGCCATTGTGAGGATAGTTTTCTGTGTTTTTCTTCATATTATCGTTCTTTTGCAGATTAATCTTTACCTTGCTAATGCTGCAAGCTGTAATTTGAGCCCAAGGTAATAGCTTTTTTCAAGAAATACAACAGAAACAGCCTCTATAAATAATTTTCTTCTCTTTTGTAATAAACTTCCTATTATTGACAGTAACAACACCCTAGACTTGGATAAACAAACTATTGACAACAATAACAACTTCGTGGACTTGGATAAATTATTTATCGAGAACAAGAATAATATTATTTTTTATCTCAAAATAGAAGCTCAGTCATATTCCTCATCTTATAATACTTAATTTGCAAGTCCTAAACCGTCAATTTGACGCGCTTTTGGCTTAACAAACCTGCCTATTCAGCGATACAAACTACATATCCTCAATAATATTCAACATTTTTTCGGTGGCTTTTACGGCGGCTTCCGTTTGGTCGGCATCCAGTCCGCGAGTTTTGAAATTCTTTCCACTAAAACTCCACGAAATAACCGTTTGCACCAAAGCGTCCGTCCGTCCGCCGGGAGGAATCACCACCGCATAGTTTGTCAACGCCGGCGTGGCTTTGTTCAACTTATTGTATATTTTCCACAGCGCCTTCGTAAAAGCATGATACTGACCATCGCCCGGAGCCGTTTCCTCGTACTCCTTGCCATTAATGTCAATCCGAACCGTTGCCGTAGGACGCAAACCCTTCGACAAAACGAAAGTAAAGGCAAGGATTTTTATCTTCGCTTCCTTTTCGCCGTTGTGAAGCACATCGGAAATAATATAAGGCAAATCTTCCTGCGTGATAATTTCCTTTTTATCGCCCAACTCAATCACCTTATTCGTCACTTTTGTCATATCCTCTTCGCTGAGTTCGATACCCAAAGCTTCGATATTTTTACGGATATTCGCTTTCCCCGACAATTTCCCCAAGGCATATTCGCGCACACGCCCGAAACGCTCGGGAAAAAGCTCGTTAAAATAAAGATTGTTTTTATTGTCTCCATCAGCATGTATTCCCGCAGTTTGAGTGAATACGTTTTCACCCACAATGGGTTGGTTGGATGCGATATTGAGCCCCGAATAGGTTTCCACCACACGGCTGACGCGGTTCAGTTTCGTTTCGTCGATATTTGTTTTTACTTTCAAATGATCGTGCAACATAGCCACCACACTCGACACCGTGGCGTTTCCCGCCCGTTCGCCCAAGCCGTTCATCGTTACGTGAACGCCCCGAACACCGGCTTCTACGGCTGACATAACGTTTGCCACCGCCAAATCGTAATCGTTATGCGCGTGAAAATCGAAATGCAAGTCAGGATAGCGTTCAATCATTTTCCGGCAAGCTTCGTAACTTGTGCGAGGACTCATTATACCCAAAGTATCGGGCAGCATAAAGCGTTTTATCGGCAAATCTTTCAGATTATCGACCAAAAAATAAACGTAATCCTCCGAATGGCGCATCCCGTTCGACCAATCTTCGAGATAAATATTAACCGAAATGCCCAAACTTTCGGCAATGGCAATTTCGCGTTTGATAGCTTCCAAATGTTGCTCCGGAGTCTTTTTCAATTGCTCCGTTACATGCTTGTAAGAGCCTTTGGTAAGCAGATTTATGGTTTTACAACCCACTTCGTTTATCCATTGCAAAGAAGCTCCGTTGTCAACAAAACCGAGAATTTCGATGCGATGCAAACAACCGACGCTTTTAGCCCAATCAAGAATTTTCGATACCGAAGTATATTCCCCTTTCGATACGCGCGCCGAAGCAATTTCAACACGATCAACCCCCAAATCAATCAGCATCAAATGCGCAATACTC
>DAIOHI010000202.1:0-2337 GCA_036744815.1 Paludibacteraceae bacterium | reverse complement strand
AAACGAAACGCCCGAAGTTTGTTCGCCGTCCCGAAGCGTGGTGTCCATTATTTCTATCATTACATATACAATGTGCCAATAAACAATTTGCTAATATGCCATTTCTTGAGATGTTAATACATCATTCATTTGCAAATTAGCTAATGTTCTTTTTGGCGGAATTAATAATGCTTGTTAATAGTTTTTGAATTTCCTTGATCTGATTTATCAATTTATCATCAAAGGGATAATTTTCTGAATACTGGCACAACAACAACCAATAGTTTCTTCTGCTTCTTTAGCAGCAACCTTCATTTTGTGAATAAAGTCAGCTTTACTTTCACTGTTTTGCGCCTCGCTAACATTTGCACCAATCGAAGTCCCGCTACGAATAATTTGTTTTGCAATAGCATATTTTTTACTCTCTTCCAATTTTTCGGAAAATGCAATTACACCCAATGCAAACTCAAAAGATAAGTCAACAATTCTGTTTCCGGTTACTCTTTTCATTAGCAAATTAGCAAATTGTTTATTGGCACATTATATTTCTCTTTTTTCAAACGCCTCTATCAAATCCTTTTTGCTCAATAAATAATCGATATCGTCCAAACCATTGAGGAGGCATTCTTTTTTATAGGAATTAATTTCGAAAAACTCCGATTTGCCTGTAGCATTATTGGTAATTCGTTGGTTTTCCAGATCAACGGTCAAGGTCGCTTTTGGGTTTCTCTTTATATCTTCAAATATTTCCGCTAAAAATTCGGGCGAAACTATCACGGGAAGCACGCCATTATTAAGGGCATTGTTGCGGAAAATATCGGCAAAGAAACTCGACACAACGACTTTGAAACCATATCCGGCAATAGCCCAAGCGGCATGTTCGCGACTCGAACCGCTACCGAAATTTTTTCCGGCAACTAATATCTGTCCGCTATATGTCGGGTCGTTCAAAATGAAAGTCGAAATAGGATGATTATTTTTATCGAAGCGCCAATCGCGAAAAAGATTATCGCCAAAGCCTTCTTTCGATGTCGCTTTCAAGAAGCGAGCCGGTATAATCTGGTCGGTATCCACATTCTCTATCGGAAGGGGAACCGAGGTTGATGTTATTGTTACAAATTTTTCCATTGTTGTATTTTTTCGATGTAAATAAAGCGAAGAAAAACTCTATTTACATAAATGCTATCTTCTTTTATTTAAATTTTCTTTTCTTGTGTATTTGGCTTTGACACCAAAATTTAGGACATAACCAATTTTTATATCTGTTGCTCTCAAACAGTTCATCAAACGAATTTCTTGCTGAATATCATCAATTTCTGTTGTTTCTATTTTCAAAATAATCCTATCATCGACTAATAAATCTACGCAATAATCACCTACAAGACGCTCATTGTAATATACTTTAATAAGTTTTTCTTTCTCACATTTCAAGCCATCGTCCACAAGAGCATAATAAAGAGCATTTTGATACACAACTTTAGAGAATCCATATCCTAGTTCGTTATAAACGCTATAAAAATTCATTAAAACTGTATCAATCACTTCTTTTTGCTGTAATTTATCACGAGTATTCATAGTCTTCTGATTATTTTATATTAATGTGTTCTATACGAGCGTTCGAGGGTCGGTAATTCGCCCTGTTACAGCGGCTGCGGCTGCAACGAGAGGTCCGGCAAGTATGGTTCGTGCGCCGGGTCCTTGACGTCCTTCAAAATTTCGATTCGAAGTAGAAACGGCATATTTCCCTGCCGGAACTTTATCGTCGTTCATTGCCAAGCAAGCCGAACATCCCGGTTGCCGAAGCTCAAATCCGGCTTCGGTCAAAATGTCGAACAAACCTTCATCGCGGATTTGTTTTTCCACCATCCAACTTCCCGGCACCAACCAGGCTGTAATATCCTTAGCCTTTTTCTTACCTTTCACAAAGTTAGCAAAAACACGAAAATCCTCAATACGTCCATTGGTGCAACTTCCTAAAAAGACATAATCAATTGCTTTTCCTTCAATTTTTTCTCCGGGATTGAAGCCCATATAATCCAATGATTTCTGGAAAGAAATGCGCCCCGCTTCATCCACTTCATCCAAACTAGGAATTGAATCCTTAACGCCCATTCCCATTCCAGGATTCGTTCCGTAGGTTATCATCGGCTGAATATCCGCCGCATTGAAAGTATATTCTTTATCAAAAACCGCATTGTCGTCTGTTTTCAATGTCTTCCAATAGGCTAGTTTTTCATTCCACTCATCCCCTTTTGGTGCAAACTCACGACCTTTTACATAAGAAAAAGTTGTTTCGTCGGGTGCGATCATTCCTCCACGCGCTCCCATTTCGATACTCAGATTACAAACCGTCATACG
>DAIOHI010000201.1:0-5259 GCA_036744815.1 Paludibacteraceae bacterium | reverse complement strand
ACATCTAACAATTCATAATTATCTTTCTCCACAAATCACAGTTTAGCTCAAAAGCACAAAAACACAAGCTTCTCATAATCAACCCGCATCGTGTTAATGTTCGTTAAATAGGCGCTGTGACATATCGTTTTTAACTTCTGCCTGTAGATTTTTGTATATTTTTGCATGCTGATTTTATCTAGCAATATGCTATAAAATTACAAAAAACACATACATATTGGAAAGTATCAACAACTTCCGATATTATTTTTTTTTACCACGAGAGTGGCTAAGTTTGCAATTTATTCAAAAATTACCTGCACAAAACACAAACGCGCTAACAAAGTAGAGACTTAAAGTCCTATATAGAACACACTGAAACAATAAATTGTTTATAATTAATAAGATAGAGATGAGCCTTTTTTACAAAAAGAAATTTTTACTCGCGATTGTCCTCTTTACAATCAATGCTTTTTTAGCATTTTCACAAACAACAATCCAAGTCTCGGGTACAGTAAGTGATGAAACAGGAGAACCTGTTATTGGAGCAACTGTCTATCCAAAAGGATTTAACCAACGAGCTACAATAACAGATGTTGACGGTAAGTTCAAGTTATCAGTGCCTGAAGAAGCAAAAAAACTAGTTGTTTCGTATGTGGGAATGGAAACTCAGGAAGTCAACGTTGAGCCTATCGTAAAGGTAGTATTAAAAACCAACGCTAAACAACTGAAAGAAGTAGAGATAGTTTCTACAGGATACCAAAATATAGATCGTAAAATGTTTACCGGTTCGGCAGTTAAAGTTGGTGGTGAAGACGCCAAAGTCGATGGAGCAACTGACGTAAGTAAGATGCTACAGGGGAAAGCTGCCGGTGTACAAGTTTCGAACGTATCAGGAACCTTTGGAGCCGCACCTAAGCTCCGCGTTCGTGGACCTTCGAGTATTTATGGAAATTCAACACCGCTTTGGGTGGTTGATGGTGTTGTATTGGATGAAGTTGTAAATATTGATGCTGATGATTTAGCTTCGGGGAATGCCGAAACCTTGATTAGTTCAGGAGTGGCAGGCTTAAACGCTGACGATATTGAGGCTTTCCAAATTTTGAAAGATGCTTCGGCTACGGCACTTTACGGTGCGCGTGCGATGAACGGAGTTATTGTAATTACCACAAAAAAAGGCAACAAAGGAAGAGCAACCTTCAACTACACAGGAGAACTTACAACACGTCTAAAACCATCGTATTCCCAATACGACATTCTGAACTCCAAAGACCAAATGGATGTTCTTCTTGAGATGAAAGACAAAGGACTCATGCCTTCTCAAAGTATGTTTCTTGTAAAAAACGGAGGAGTTTTTAATAAATACTACCAACTAACGGACCTTTATTCTACAACTAACGGACAATTCGGCTTAGCAAACACAGATCAAGCCTTTTACAACTACATGCAAGCTGCAGAAATGCGTAATACAGATTGGTTCGATGAACTTTTTCGTAATACAGTACAACAAAGCCATTCGCTATCAATGTCAGTTGGAGGCGAAAAAGCTAATGCTTACGTTTCGGGAAGTTTTTATAACGACCCGGGATGGACAGCTGCTGACAAGGTAAATCGCTGGACTTTCAATGCGAAAGGATCCTATGATTTTTCGAAGAAACTTAAATTAACGGTATCTGGAAATAGCTCATGGCGTACGCAAAAAGCTCCTGGCACACTTACACGTAACTACAATCCGGTAGAAGGTGAATATTCTCGCGATTTCGATATCAATCCTTTCAGCTATGCTTTGAATGCCTCAAGAACAATGGCATCAAGGGAAACATATCGAATGAATTATGCCTCTTTCAACATCTTTAACGAGATGGAGAATAACTATCTTGATTTGGATGTTAATGATATGACTATTCAAGCAGATGTATCATATAAGCCAATTAAAGACTTAGACATTAACATTCTTGGGGCACATCGTTACGCAAAAACGACACGAACACATAACATATTGGATAATTCGAATATGGCAATGGCATACCGTGCCGACGAATCAGCATCCATTATCTCAAGTAATAACTTCCTTTGGCAAGATCCCGACAATCCGAACGAACAACCAGTTGTAGTTATGCCTAACGGAGGATTTTATAACACCAACGACAATTTATTGAAGAGTTATTACGGTCGCGTTTCCGGAAACTATAATTTTGGTGTTTCTGACTTCAAATTTAACATCTTAGGAGGAGCCGAAATTCGTTCTGCTGATCGTTTATCTCGTTATGCCATGGGATATGGCTACTTGTGGGCAAGTGAAATGGCAGTTACCGACTATAGGATGCTCCGCAAAATAATTGATGCTGGCGATACCTACTACGGAATGGCGCAAACATTCGACCGATCGGCAGGTTTCTTTGCTGCGGGAACAACGTCTTATAAAGGCATTTACACACTGAATGCCACCATCCGTACCGAAGGGTCGAACCAAATGGGTCAATCGACACAAGCACGCTGGCTTCCTACATGGAACATTAGCGGTGCATGGAACATTAGAGAAGAAGACTTCTTATCAGGTAGTCTTGATTTTATGTCAACGTTAAAATTAAGAGGAACTTATGGATTGACAGCAAAAATGATTTCCGGAGTAAATGCCGATGCTGTTTACAACGCTATGCTTACATTTCGTCCTTATCAATACGATAGAGAAGTTGGCTATGAAATTTCAAACTTAGCAAACACAGCGCTCACGTGGGAAAAAATGAAAGAAACAAACTTAGGTGTTGATTTCGGATTATTGCGCGATCGTATTAGTTTGATTTTTGATATTTACTGGCGTAACAGTTTCGATTTGATCGGATATATGCGTAATGCCGGCTATGGAGGCGAATCGATGAAGGTGTTGAACTATGCTAACATGGAGTCAAATGGTTTTGAGTTTTCGCTGAATACCGTTAACATTAAAAATCGGAGTTTTGAATGGACGAATAATTTTATTTTCTCGTTCAACAAAAACACCATTACCGATATGGAAAACATAGCGCGCATCTATCAATTAACAAGTTTGGATGGATATCCTCGGGAAGGTTATGCCCACCGTGGACTTTTCTCAATTCCTTTTGCCGGACTTGACGAAGACGGAGTACCGACTTTTTGGGCACCCAACGAATCGAATCCGCACAATGCTGACGGCAGCTATAATATGGAACGGGTTTATTATATTAATTTGCAAGAGCAAGAAGATCTTGATTGGTTGAAATACGAAGGCTCTATTGATCCTAAAATCACAGGAGGATTCGAAAACTCATTGAAATATAAAGGATTAAAATTAGATTTATATTTCACTTATCAATTTGGAAGCGTTATACGTCTTTATCCAAATGTATCTTACAGCTATTCGGACATGACTGCAATGACGCAAGACATTCGCGATCGCTGGACACTACCCGGCGATGAAAACTATACCAATATGCCAGGCATTCCTTCGCTTGACTTATTGCGCAATAATGGAGAAGCAGCCTATGCATACAATGCATACAACTTCTCAGACATACGTGTAGTTAAAGGTGATTTTATCCGATTGAAAGATATTACGCTTTCATACGATTTACCAAAAAGAACAATTGATAAATTTAACATTGATTTAAACAAACTTTCGTTTCGTTTTGTAGCTTCTAACATGTGGCTTATTTATAGCGATAAACGTCTAAACGGACAAGACCCTGAGTTCTCAAGGAGCGGTGGTGTGGCAATGCCGACGCCGAAACAATTTACGCTTTCGATACGAGCAGGATTTTAAAAAAATTACGAATTAAAAAATTACGAATTAAACGTTTGAGATATGAAACAAATAAAATTAATATATTTTCCACTCTTAATTCTTAGTTCTTTGCTCTTTGCTCTGACAGGATGTGAAGATTTTCTATCTAAGAATCCATCCAACCGCGCTGAGTTACAGTCGCCAGAAGATGTTCGAGCAATGTTGGTAACTGTCTATCCGCAGATATCTTATTTCGCATTCGCAGAAGTTATGAGTGACAATGTAACTGATGTGGGCGATATTGTTGACGAAGACATTACGCGTCGGAAGTATTATCGCTGGGAAGAAGCCGACGAAGTGTCTCAAGATACTCCGAATGGATTTTTTAATGCAAGTTATGCAGCTATCGCCGCTTCCAACACGGCTCTAAGAGCTATTGATGAAATTATAAAAGCAGGAACATATACTATGGAGGAGCTCGCTCCTTATCGTGGCGAAGCATTGTTTGCGCGTGGATATAATCATTTTATGATTGCTAATTTTTTCGCAGAACACTATAATCCTAGCACTTCAGATATGGATGCTGCTCTTCCATACGTTACCGAAGTAGAAGAAAGTGCTGATGTAAAATACACGCGTCTTACTGTAAAAGCTATGTATGAATTGATAGAAAAAGACTTGCTCGAAGGATATGCGCTGATAAATGATAATGTTTACCCCGACACGAAGAAATGGCATTTTAATAAAGCCGCCGCAGGTGTAATACTTTCACGTTTCTATCTTTACAGAGGATTGACAACGAAAGATGCTAACAATGAAGACGACTTCGATAAAGTTATACGTTATGCAACTTCTGCTGTAGGAGCGCAACCAATTATACGCGATTGGACAAGTAACTACGATATTCCGCTAGAAGAATTTCTGACATGGTATTGCAGCTCTAAAGAAGATGGAAATTTGCTTATTATGAGCCAGATTTCATCTGCATCAACACATCGGACATGGTCAAATCGTTATACTTTGGATTATACGATGTTGCAGTATAAATTTAATTATGCAACTCCGCATCCTACACGCAATGAGATCGATTATCTTTTGGCTTATAAAGGATACGGAAATCAGACTCTTGGATGCTATGCTTTGTTTACTATCAACGAATACTTCAAACGAAGTGGTATAAATGCTAATTACGGATATCCTTACGTTATGTTTAACGCTGTTGTAGCTGAAGAAGGCTTATTCAATTTAGCTGAAGCTTATACCATGAAAGAAAACTACGAAGCTGCGCGTTCTTTAATGAATCTGTATTACTCGAAGCGAGCTAAAGGTACGGATACAAACGAAGCATATGATCCAGTAAAACATGAAGTAACAGAAAAGGACATTCATGATATCTATGGTGGAGACATCGAGTATTGGGCGATAAAACTTACCCCCCATTATGTACTGAATAGCAAGCAGACGGAATTCTTGCGTTTCATTTTGAATATCAAATCCTCCGAATTTTGGGGACAAGGATTACGCTGGTTCGACATTAA
>DAIOHI010000200.1:0-5262 GCA_036744815.1 Paludibacteraceae bacterium | reverse complement strand
AAGTGAATGTCGAATTCGATAGCAAAAATGCTCGATTCAAATTATCGAACTATACAATGGTTTGTCGTCAAGTCGAAGGTCGTTTCCCAAATTATGCAGGGGTTATTCCTAAATCGAACCTTCACAAGGTAATACTTGATAGAGTTAGTTTTTTGAATGCATTGAAACGCGTTTCGGTGTTTTCGAATCAAGCCAGCAACTTAATTAAACTAAATTTTTCTACCAATCAAGTAAATATATCGGCTCAAGATATTGATTTTTCTATTTCTGCAGAAGAAACAATCAACTGTCAGTTTGATGGAACTGAAGCGATAAAAATAGGATTCAAATCATCTTTCCTCGTGGAGATATTGAATAATATCGCTTCATCGGATATTGTTTTGGAACTTTCCGATCCGTCGAGAGCTGGTTTAATTCTGCCTTTTGAAAACGAAGAAAACGAAGATGTTTTGATGTTGTTGATGCCGATGTTGCTCAACGACTAAATATAAATTGATACAGGAAGAAATTCTTGCCACCGCGCAGATTTCTTCCTTTTTTTGAATTTGAATGCAATGCATTCAGATAAGGATTGAGGAAATCATTTACAGCAGTCTGCGTAAGGTTTTTTTACCTTGCGCTGATTTTTTATATCATAAAATTAATAATGAAACTTCAGCTAAAAAATCCCATTGTGTTTTTCGACCTCGAAACCACAGGAACCAACATCGTAACCGATCGAATCGTAGAAATCTCATATCTCAAAGTATTCCCGAATGGGAGAGAGGAATCAAAAACAATCCGTATCAATCCTGAAATGCACATTCCCGAGCAAGTGACAGCAATTCACGGTATTTCTGATGCTGATGTTGTAGATTGTCCAACTTTCAAATTGGTGGCAAAGGAAATTGCCCGCGATTTTGAAGGCTGCGATTTAGCCGGATATAATTCCAATCGATTCGATGTTCCGCTTTTAGCTGAAGAATTGCTTCGCGCTGATGTGGATATCGATTTATCGAAACGAAAATTGGTGGATGTTCAGGTTGTTTTTCATAAAATGGAACAGCGTACTTTGTCTGCAGCCTACAAGTTTTATTGCGATAAAGATTTGGAAAATGCACACAGCGCGGAAGCCGATACAATGGCGACTTACGAAGTGTTGAAAGCTCAGCTGGATCGTTATTCTGAACTAAAAAATGATATTGAATTTCTTTCTCAATTTACTACTCAAACGAATAATGTTGACTTCTCGGGACGGATTATTTACAACGAAAAAGGAGAAGAAGTTTTTAATTTCGGCAAGTATAAAAATCAAAAAGTAACAGATGTTCTTAAAACCGATATCGGTTATTATGGATGGATGATGAATAGTGATTTTTCGCTTCATACCAAAAAAGTATTGACTTCGATTAAATTAAGAGATTTTAATCGATAAAAAGCGTTCAATAAACCATTTGGATTGCAATAAAACCTCAAAAAAAAGTGTGGCACGAACATTGCTGTTGCACTATAAATATTGTCCTCGTACAAGTGAAAAAAATGCTTTGTTCGTTAGTTTGTGCTGTCTTTGTTTGTAGCTTTGCCTATGGACAAAAGAGCGGTTCTGTGCCACAGCGAACGCCTGAACATGAGGCTAGTAAGCAGACTGAGAAGATGCAGGTGGCATTGGAACTTAGCGACGAACAGGTGAAAAAAGTGTACGACATCAATTTATTCTACGAAAGAGAAAGGCAGCTTAAAGGCAACCGTAATATATCGGAAAGGATAAAAAACAAGAATGCTGATCTGAAAAAAGTATTGACGAAGGAACAATATCAAAAGTTGCAACAAATGCGAGGTTCGGGTCCACTCTACGATGATTCACCCCAAAATACGGATAAAGAGGGTAAAAAGACTTTCTCGACATAAGAAGTGTTTTTGCTTTATTGCAAATAAAACTTATAAATTCAGATAAAAATCTTTCACCAATTCGGTAAACTTTTTGCTATAAGTATGGCGAAACTCCGACTCAATAGTTATTTCCGAAATCAATGTTTCCTTTACATGACTTTCGAATTTAAATTCGAGTAATAATCGTTTAGCTTTAGCTCCCGGCTTAGGATAAACAATTGTTTTTTTTAAGCAAAAAAGTCCGTTGAAAGCGGCATTTTCGATAAATTTTTCTCCTTCATCAATGGGCAATATAAGAGCTATCCGCCCTTGCGGATTCAATAATCGTTTGCAGCTATTTATTAAATCGTCGTGAGGCAGACTGTCGTTATGCCGGGCAAGTGTTCTGTTTGCATTGGGCGTATGTAGCGAGCGATTGAAGAAGGGGGGATTTGATACAATCAGATCGAAAGTTTCTGTTGATTTCTCTGCGAAATTTTGCAAAGAAATATGTTCCACCGAAAGGCGATTTTTCCACGGAGAGTTATCTATGTTTTCCTCGCTTTGAAGTACAGCTCCAGCGTCAATGTCGATAGCGTGGATTTTAGCTTCATTGCAACGTTGAGCTAACATAAGTGCAATAAGACCACTTCCGCAACCAATGTCAAGTATTTTCTTCGCATCAGCAATATCCGTCCAAGCACCTAGCAATACGCCATCGCTGCCAACTTTCATGGCACACTTGTCGTGAAATATGGTAAATTGCTTGAACTTAAAATAAGGATTTGCCATTTTTATGCATACGAGATTATTAGCTGTGTCGGCTAAAAATAATAATTTAAAAGGGGTATCCTATGGCGAAATGAATAGCGAAATCATTTGAGTTTGGTTTCACTCGCCATCGTTCTTGTCGGCTTAAATTGGGATCGTAGAGCTTTACTCCCGCATCGACTCGAAGTATAAAAAATGAAAAATCGGCACGAAGACCTAAACCGTATGCAAAGGCTATTTGTCCCATAAATGAGTCGAATTTGAATTTTCCTCCAGGTTGTTCTTCGTAGTCGCGTATAGTCCAAATATTTCCGGCATCGAAAAATAATGCGCCTTCAAGTAACCAAAATAATTTGCTGCGATATTCCATATTCAAGTCGAGTTTTACATCACCTGTTTGGTTGTAGTCGCGTCGCCCTCGCACGGTTTGTTTTTGGTAAATACCCGGTCCTAGAGTGCTTTCACTCCAACCTCTAACGCTGTTGGCTCCTCCACTGAAAAAACGGCGTTCGTAAGGAATTACATCAGCATTTCCATAAGGAAGTCCAACTCCTAATCCAGCCCGATAAACGAAGCGATTGTTTTGATCAAATATCTGGTGATGAGTCAAGGTGATTTCGCCTTTTGCATATTGCGCAAAACGAATATCTGAAATTTTATAAGCACCATCCTCGTCTTTGTTCCATTTCAACAGCGAAGCAAGACCATATAAAGTGTTTCCTGCTGTTTCGAGACTGAAGCGTAAGGTAGAATAGTTGCGTAAAGGGCGACTTGGATTGTAGTTGCTTCTTGCGGCGCTATAACCTATCCGCATAATCAGGTGATTTTCGTAATTGTATTTATTGTAAATTCCAGATTCTAAATAAGTTACTTTGAAGTAATCAGTGATATTTGGAAAATAAACATAACTCAAATCGAGTAATTCGAGTGTGTGTCTGAACTCTCTGAAATTCCACAGATATTTTAAGCCTCCTCCGATATTCATTAAAGTATATTCTTGAGGGCGAAGTTGATAATTTATTGATCCTGTAAATTCAGTTTTAGCCCGTATTCTTCGCTTCATATGATCGGGAACGAAAGGTATCAGAAAGTTGGGAAAGAGCAGACTGGCTTGTCCTCCCCATTCCTGCGCCCAAAGCGTTTCTTGTTTTTCAATAGCCATCCGCCCTTGCAACGAAAGCATTTCAGCACCTTTAAACAAGTTTCGGTGTTGTGTATTGATGCTTGCACCTAAACCCCAATAACCTTCGGTGTAGGTTACTTCTGTTTCGGTAGAAAACGCGACGACTTTTGATGGAACTAGATGAATGTAGCAGTTCAGCAGACTGTCTCCGGCTTCTTTGAAATTAATATTAACGTATTTAACAGGAGGCAGCGAGTTTAGTGAAGAATAGGTACGCTCTACCGAAAAATCGCTGTATTGCGAGTTGGGGACAATCTGTGTGTTTCGGATCAGAGTTTTGAGCCGGAGAAAGTTTTCTTCGGCAGCGAGCATTTTATATCCTCCGTAGTTGAGTGTGTCTGAAGCGGATGCACTTTCCGTATCGAAACCTAAATCGTATTCGGGATTGACTTTGAAATATACGTTTTGTATCGAATAGCGCTTAAATATAAGATCTTTGATGTCGCTGGAGGCTTCTTTCAGATCATCATGCAGTCCGATTTTTAAATCGACTTTATTGGACATCAGACTGCTGTCGGCTTCATAGGTCAGAAATTCTTTGCTGAAATTATAATATCCGAACTGCCGGAAGCGAGATGCAATGCGTACGCGTTCTTGTTCGAGTGCATCTACATCAAAGAGCATGTTACTACGAATATTCGAACGAAGTGTGTCGTCAGCAATACGTTGCAAGGCGCTATGGGGCATGTTGCTTTCGTACTTTTGAATCCGGTAGGGATCGTTTGCTGTGATAGTATAAACTACAGTGGCTTTTTTCTTTATCGTATCTACTTTGCTCTCCACTTCGGCATGCAGATATCCTTTGTTTTGCATGCACAACTGTAACTGCTGTCGCGAAATGGAGGTCAGCATCGGCTCATAGATAACGGGTTCGCTCCCAAGACGTTTGAGTGTGCGGTTGATCCATTTGGTAGAATCTTTTCCTGCTATATTCTATATACCCAGCTGTACGCGAAAAAGTCCCAACACCGACGAATTAGGTGTTTGACGCAGGTAGCTTTTCAATATATCTTTCGGAACTTCCTTCGTTTCGCCTTTTATGCTGACTTTATCCAGTAAATATTGTCCTTCAGGCACGAATTTAGTGCTGCTGCAGCTCGATAGCAAGAGTGCAAACAATAGAAGAAGATAACAACAAATACAGCGAACATTCATTTTTTTCCAAAAATTTTTCTATTAGTCGCAACTTGCGATGAAGTGAAAACAGAATAATCTGCAAATATAACTTATTCTCGTTTCTTATTAGAATTGAAGCGGAATAAAAAATAACTTTTAAGTAATGTGGAATGATTATTTGATTAAATCCGAATAAAAAGATTATTATAACATCATTTTCTCTCTTTATTATTTCGATAGAGAGGAAATAATATGCTTTTCCGCCCATTCTTCTATATCCATTTCCGCAACAATTCCGATATGCGATTTTATTCTTTTCCGACGTGTATATACCGTGTTTTTAT
>DAIOHI010000199.1:0-5319 GCA_036744815.1 Paludibacteraceae bacterium | reverse complement strand
CAACGCAGGATAGGTTATTTTCTGCCCCGATTCGTAACGTTCTTGTGTCCAAGCTGTTTTTTGATAGTCGTAATATGAACCGTAACTTGTGTTGGTTTCGTAAGCATTTCCACCCCAATGAAAGTTACTTACTTGGGCTACGCCTTGGAAAAACACACTTGCATCAAGTTGTTTATATTTACAAGCTAAACTAAGTCCATAGTTTATACGAGGCACCGGAGAATATCCTATTGGTACATAGTCTTTTGTGTTTATTTTTCCATCTTTATTAGCGTCAACATATTTAAAATCGCCTAAACGAGGAGTTCCTATTTCATAAGTAGCATAATTTGCAAGATAGTTATCCAACTCCTCTTGAGTATTAAAATAACCATTTCCATTGCTGTAATCTATTTCAAGCCCCCATTGTTGTCCTATCGACTGTCCGGTTATCCTGTATTCATAAGGATATTCATCCAAAGAATACTTCGCTTCATCGTAGTACTTCACTTTATTTTTCGCGTAAGAAAAATTCGATTTAATCATAATTGATAAATCCTCCGTCAAAGCTTTGTTATAACCAAGTTCTATTTCAAATCCGGCATTATCAACAATCCCTAAATTAGCTTTTGGTACATTATCCAAAGGCACTCCTTGTAGAGCCGGCACCATTTCTCTTGAGATAAGAATGCCTGTGCGATGTTCTTGAAAAACATCAAAAACTAAAGATATATCTTTGAACAGCTGTAAATCAATACCATAATTTTGCTTTTGTGCTGTTTCCCATGTTACATTTTCATTACCAATGCGCCCTTCAGTTATCTTCTGTCCTTGCGACAAACTACTTAACAAACCTCCTGAGCTCAATGCGATATTTGTCAGATATAAAAAACGTTCATCTCCTATTTTATCATTACCTACCGTTCCATAAGAAGCTCTTAGTTTTAAGTTAGTTATCGCTTTATTTTCTTGCAAAAACTTCTCATTGCTCAACACCCATGCTCCGGAAACTGCTGGAAAAAAACCAAATCTTTTTTCTTTTGCAAATTGCTCCGAACCATTATATCCCATGTTAACTTCTAACATATAACGATCGTCATAACCATAGGTAAATCTGCTGGCTATACCAATCACATTGTAAGGGAGATATTTTTCGGAATCAGTACTGTAACCTATTTCCCAGTTATCTCTTTGTGCCAGAAACATTCCTCCTACCGCATGTTTTCTTCCAAATGTTCGGTTGTAATTTATTGCATATTGCATGTTTACATTATAGTTTGTAAACGCAGACTTCCATGTGCTCAAATAGATCTGGCTCTCTCTTCGTGCAGAATAAACAAATGTATCATTATCATAATCCAAAATAATATCATACATTGGTAGATATTGATTACCCTGTGTGGTGGATTGCATGAAATAATCGAAAGAAACTTGCGCCTTATGACTTAATCCTGGAGTTATAAAACTTAAATCCCAATCAAGACCAAATGTAGAGTTTAGCGAAGATCTAGTTTCTTCTCTAAAACCTAAACGTCCCAACAGCTCAAATCCGGTTGCTCCTATAGTAGAAGGCACTAAACTTTCTCCTTCAGGTACTCCAAACCCAGCTATAGTAGTATTGCCTGGCATAATTGGAGGTGCAGAAGCCAATACTAAAAGTGTATGTTTCAATGTCAGAGCACCCAAGTAAGAAGTTTGTGCCGGCATTCCGGCTGTTTCAATATAACTTCCTATATTTAAAAAAGCTTTTAGCGATTTTGAGATTTCAGCGTCTAAATTGGTTCTAAAACCAAAACGATTATTACGATAAGATGGATCGTAGCCCAACTCTTTGCTACTTTCATGTTTAAAATTACTACCTTGATGCAAATAATTAGCGTTGATAAAATACTTTAATTTTTCAGTACCACCTGTAGCATTTATATTTATCTTAGTTTGTGGAGCTACTGTGGTTAATTCACCATAATAATCATGACTGCAATACATATACTGACGAGCTGCCGCTTTTTGAGCATAATCAGGGTCGGATGGATCTAAACCTAAAAGCGGATTCTCAAATTTTGCAATCAGATCTGGTTGATAAGGTAATTGATCTTCTGAGTATCCATCATTTCTAAAAGCCTCATTTCTGAGCGCCATATACTCTAAAGAAGACAATTTTGAGGGTCTTCGCGTAAATGTTGACCAAGATTGAACGGCACTTACACTTAAATCTGTTTTTCCAACACTACCTCTTTTCGTTGTTATTATGATTACTCCATTAGCACCTCGCACTCCAAATACTGCGGTTGCAGAAGCATCTTTTAACACAGAAATAGACTCTATTTCATTGGGATCAATCACTCGCAAGCCTTCGCGAGGCACACCATCAATCAATACTAAAGGACTTGCGTCATTGGTGGTTCCTACACCTCGTAAATACATGGCTACATCATCCGCACCAGGCTGCCCATTTCCTTGAATCGCCGTAAGACCTGATATTTTTCCGGCAAGTGCTCCACCTAATGTCGGAGATGTACTGATTAATAAATCTTTTTTACTTACTGCCGAAATAGATCCTGTTACCGAAACTTTCTTTTGAGTTCCATAACCAACAACTACAACTTCGGATATAGACTGCGCCTCTTCTCTCAATACGACATTAAGAAACGAAGTTTTATCTTCTATAGTTACATTTTCAGCTTTATAACCTAAGGATTGAAATACAAGAACAGAACCGTTTTCAACTCGAATTGAAAAGCTTCCGTCAACATCGGTAGAAGTCCCATTGGTTGTTCCTTTTTCCATTATAGTAACCCCAATGACAGGTTCTTTTTGCTCATCAATAACCTTTCCTTGAACAAATTTCTTTTGTCCCCAAAGGCTGCATGAAAGCAATAAAAGAGAAAATACTAATACAATGTTTTTCATAATATATTTTGACGATTAAAGTTTGCTATTTATTCATAGGTTTTCTTGACAGAATTTTCACAAAATGAGCTTTTACTTTTTCGGCTTGAGTTGGATTGATTGTTAGAAAAGCATGTTTCCCTTTTTTATCTCCAACAAAAGAAGAATATCCCTTTTCGTCTATTGCAACACGCCCTTTTTCCGATTCACTAAAAAATTCGCTGGATGGTTCTATTGCATACAAAACAGAAATTAAATCCCAAGTAGGACGATTATGAGGCATTTCTGTATAAACTTTGTAGGATTCGATCATCGGATGTTTTGCTTCGCTCCAAGAAAAATCATTTTCGATACTATGATAGGGATATTCAACTGCGATTCCTGCTTCGAATGGAGTTACAACAATATTGGTTGGCCATTCTTCAAAAACCATTTTTGCACCTTCAATATCTGTTCGTACATTGAACTCTTGTATTGCATTTTCGCCAAAACTGCCCGCCATAACAGATAGCAGTTTAACTTTTTGTTCTACGAGCTCTTTTCCTGTCAAAAAAGAATATTCATCCGAAGGTGTTTGTAACAGTTTGGCTAAATTAGTTGAGAAACCAACGGAAGCAATAATGACTGATTTATCCGGCTGCGATGACAATATTTTACGATAAAGTTTCGTTGCTTCTTCAAACCCATCAGTTACGCTTTCTTTAAAATAGGGTTGCCCATTTTCATCTTTCAGTTCGCACATTATTTTAGCGTAATTTACCGAATCATCTATCGTATCTTTTCCATTCACAATTTCGCCAATAGGAATTTCAGGATAACCATACCATACGTTCATCACATCTGTAAATCTGGTAGAAAAAGGACTACTGTTATTCGACATTATTGCTAAGACATTCACTTTTCCTTCATCCATATACTTATAGAGCAGATCCAGAGCCATCGCATCATCAACATCATTCGCCATATCGGTTTCAAATATCACGGATATAGGAATCGCGTTATCAGTTGCACTTTTATCTGAATTCCCTGCAACCACAATAAATGATAAACCCGCGATAAAAAGTATAAACATAGCTATAAGCAAACGGTTGACAATTTTGCTACTGCCTTTAAATTCTTTCCAAATAAACACGCCCCAAACTGCGGCAATCATTGGAGCGCCTTGTCCTAAAGCATATGAGATAGCTGCTCCCGCTTTTCCTGCAGCAATATAACTCAAAAGTGTACCTAAAGCCCAAATGCAACCTCCTAGAACTCCCACTAAATGAAGTTTTGGTGTTCCTTTAAAATATTCTTTATACGAAACAGGATTGCCTTCGAAAGGCTTTCGCATCACGATAGAGTTGAATATAAAATTGCTTAAGAATATCCCGATAGAGAAAACAAAAAAGGCTGAATAAGGAGTCAGCATTCCAACTGCCGGAGCCTCAAAATTATTTAAATCCATGGCTGCCGCAACGAAACGATAGAAAAACGCCATTAAAACTCCTGCAACGAGAGCAAGTAAAACTCCTTTTTTTCTAGACTGATTCTCTTCCGAATTAGTTTTCATCTTTCCTGCCGCAATTCCATTCAGTATGACAGCAATCACAACTAGTGCAACACCTAAAAACAACATGAACGGATCTCCCTTAGGAGCACTAAAGTAATTGACAAAAACCCCAAGCACCAAGGCAATTCCTACTCCCAGTGGAAAGGCTACAGCCATACCGGCAAGAGCTATCGAAGCTGACAACAAGATATTAGCTGCATTGAAAATAACACCACCAATTATGGCACTTATGATATTACTTTTATCTGCTTGCATTAAATCAGGGACGAACGAACGCCCGGAATCGCCAAAGCTACCCAAAGTAAAGCCTGCCAATAAACTGAAGATCAAAATCCCAATGACATAATCCCAATAAAACAGTTCATAGCGCCACGATTTTGCCGCTAATTTTTGAGTATTCCCCCAAGAACCCCAACATAGCATAGTTACCACACAAAGTATCACTGCTACAAAATAGTTATCTACAATAAACATATATATTATTTTTAAAGGTTAATTTTATTATTTCATATTCTACAACTGAACTTCGGAACGACAAGGTATCGAGTTTTGAGCGCCTTCTCTTGTTACACTAATTGCGGCAGCCTTATTGGCAAATTCTACAGCTTTTTCAATCGATGCACCTTCGGAAAGAGCTACACAAAACGCTCCGCAAAAAGTATCGCCCGCCGCCGTTGTATCCACCGCCTGAACTTTTTGGGATGGAACTTCAAAAAAACTGCTTCCTGTTTTAACTAATGCCCCTCTGGCACCCATCGTGATAACCACAACATCTACACCCTTTTCGCCAATCACATTTGCTGCCTCACGCGCACTATCCCAAGATGTTACTTTCAAACCTGATAATATCTCTGCTTCCGTTTCATTTGGAATAATAGCATATAAACACTTAAGCAAGC
>DAIOHI010000198.1:0-5332 GCA_036744815.1 Paludibacteraceae bacterium | reverse complement strand
CGTCCACAAAAACCACAGGAGCACATCAGGTTCGTCAATTCCTTTTAGTTTAAAGTTTTCACGTTCACCACTTAAAAACAATTTGATTTCAGCAATGGAAGTATCCATAATCGTATCGAAATAATCCATCCGATTAACCGTTAGCGTAGCTCCCGGCAAGGCGATAAATTGATCACGAGCACGCGCGGCAAACCAGGGATAACCTGCCAAAAGATAGGTTTTACTTCCTTCGCGTTTATAAAATTGTTGAGCAGAATTTTTCAAGCAAGAGAACATATCCTCTCTGCGCACCCGATTTGACAGTTCATAATCCCACAAAGGCTTTAGTTTTCGCGTAGAAACACTTGAAAGCCCAGCCGAAAACACAACGGATTCTCCTTTCTTTATCGGAATTTCGAAATATCCGGGAACCAACAAGTCTTCTTTATACTCAAAACCACGTTCCTGTTCTTTGTAGTATTCTATGTCTTTATACCAATCAGGATTATGCACGTAGCTGTTCTTCTTCGTAAACTGCATGTAGAGAGAAGGATAATTTTCGTACATACACATGCTGATGCCGTTTTCACATTCTTGATACGAAGTGTCCGCCGTATTGTTTTGATGAGTCAATTCATGAACATTCCTGAAAGCCAGAAAAGGTCTGAAACGCAGCATGGTTGGTGAATGCGCTTCGAGCAAGGTATATCTTATCAGTACGCGAGGCTCGAAGGAAACCAACATTCGCTCTTTGGAAAGGATAACACCGCCTACTCGATAGATTGTGCGTGTAATAACATCGCAATCGAATTGACGGATGTATTTATGTCCGTTCGGACTGTAGTTGTTCCCTTCGTAACGATGCAATCCGAGGTTGAATTCGGCTCCGTGTTGAATCACCGTCTCGTCCAAGGACGATAAAAGCACGTGGTTGTTTTCGTCCAAGTCGGGAAGCGGAACAACCAACTGTCCGTGATATTTTCTCGTATTGCAATCGACAAGCGTAGTGCTGTTGTAAGCCCCGGCTCTGTTGGTGCGGATTATTTCTTTAGAAAGCGAACGCTCCAGATTGATCAAAAGAGTTTTATCAAAATTAAGGTAACTCATAGCCAAAAACAATTATAAATTTTCAACAACGACACATAATTAACTTAAAATCAGCATTAAGAACGAACAAAAACCAATCATGCTGAGCGATATGGTTAAGAGGCTAGCAATTTAGCCATTTTTTTTGCAAAAAGAAAATGTTTTGCAACATGTTTTTGCCCTGCCTCTCTTTGCTAAGACTGCCTATTTGTCAATGCGAATCAAAGATTAAAAACACTTTTGAACATAAATTGACGCATACAATGTCCCGGAGGGACTTAATTTTATTAACCGTATGCTTTAGCTTACGGCAGAAACATGGTGTCAAATAGAAATCCCGCAGGGATGATACTTGTATTATTGTGTCGTCCTTGCAGGACTTTACTACTGTTTTGCATTATAGCCCCGTAAGCTAAAGCACACGGTTAATAAAGTAACGCCGTTGCACGGCTACTCTCAACCCTTGATTCACATTATCAATGAATGGATAATTCATCCATCAATCGTTTTGCATTTCCGACTTTATCCATTACAAATAAAATGTAACGAACATCGACGTTGATGCAACGTTGCAAATCGGGTTCGAAAATAATATCGCCGCTCATCGCTTCCCAGTTTCCGTCGAAAGCCAGCCCAAGAAGTTCTCCCGAAGCATTAAAAACGGGACTTCCCGAGTTTCCTCCTGTGATATCGTTGCTGCTTAGGAAATTTACATGCATTTCGCCTGTTTCTTTATCTATATATTGAGCATAATCTTTTTCTGTGATAGCTTTTTTCAATAGCGGAGGAAGATCGAACTCTTTATCTCCGGGAATCTCTTTTTCCAGAATCCCTTTGGGTGTTGTAAAATAATTATAGGCAATCGCGTCCGCAGGCTGATAAGCGCCAACTTTTCCGTAAGTCAGGCGCATCGTAAAGTTCGCGTCGGGATAAAGGGCTTTTCCTTTTTCCTTGGCTATTTCTTTCAATCCGGCTTCGTGCAATCGTTCAGCGTCTTTTATTTCTTCCCTTAGAGAATTGTATTCATCGGAATAAATATCGCTTATTGCCGAGCGGATGTCATTGTTGTAAAAAACAATGGGATCTTTCTGCAGATTCTTCTTCTTTTTTAATGCTTTTGCTAACTTTTCATGCGTGGTGAAGTCCGATTTCTCATATAGATAATCAACATATTTAGCATAATCATTTTTGAATTTTTTCCGAATCGTTTCGTAAAACGCAGGCAAAGCATCGTTATCCACCGATTTTTGATAAATGTCAAGCATCGCTATCATGGTCGCCTTGTCCACCTGAGGATAATAATCGTCGTAATATGCGCGGCTTTGGGCAATAAGCGAATCAATATTGCCTTCCGAACTGAGGAGCGAAACGACACGAGAAGCGATAGCGGGCAATTCTACCGAACGCGAAAACGATTCGCGGAAATATGCGGCTGTTTTGTTGTAAGGATATATTTTTGTGTAAGCATCTTCGAGTGTTTGAAGCACTTTAGCGTATTTTTGACTGCGTTCTTCGGAAGACTTTGCCCAGTTGCGGAAGTCATTTTCCTCTTCTTGCTTGCGTTCGATAATATCCAATTTATCAATCGTCCGATTCATTCCTATACTATTTTTCCAATAATTGGAACTTCCCGCGTATTTGTCCGCATAAGCTATATTAATGGCTTCGTCGGCTTGCATAAATGACTTCCACACATCCTGCTTAACACCGCGAACATCAATGCGAGCCTGATTACCGGTTCTCATCATGTCGGCAATTCCCCAAGAGGAAAGATAGCGATTTGTCGAACCGGGATTTCCCATTATCATTGTATAATCATCGGCTTTGTATCCTTTGCTAGAGATAGCAGCAAAACGTTTGGGTGAATAGGGAATGTTTTCTTCCGCATAATCAGCCGATTTACCTTCGGGAGAAGAATACACACGAAATACGGAGAAATCTCCTGTGTGTCGGGGCCACATCCAGTTATCGGTGTCGCCGCCATAACTTCCAATGGAACTCGGAGGAGCATAAGCGAAGCGCACATCGGTAAATTTCTCGTAAACGAATAAATAAAATTCATTGCCCGAGAAGAAAGGTTTTACCTGAGCCGTATAATGCATGATACTGTCCGAAGCCTCGTCGCTGATAGCAGAGCAAATGGAATCTTGCTTTGCATCGCGCTTGCGTCCTTTGAGGCTGTCGGGCAATTGCGCCAATACACGTTCCGTCACATCTTCCATGCGAACTAAGAAGGTTACGTTCAATCCGGGAACAGGAATTTCGTCCGAAAACTTTTCCGCCGTAAATCCATCTTTCAGATAATTATGCTCTACCGAACTTAATTGTTGTATAGAGCTATAGCCGCAATGATGATTGGTAAACACAAGCCCTTGATCCGACACGACAACACCCGTGCAGCCGTTTCCGAAAACAACCACGGCATCTTTCAAACTCGTCTGTTGATCGCTGTATATTTCTTCGGCACTAAGGCTTAGCCCCATGCCTTTCATTTTTTGAATATTGAGTTTTTCGATTAAAGGCAGCATCCACATGCCTTCGTCGGCTTTTATTCCTGAAAATATCAGAAGAGAAAGTAAAAATACGCTGATTCGTTTCATTCTATTTATGTTTTGTTTTTTTTTGAAACACAAAGATAAGCTAATTCGCTCCATTTTAACATTGAAAATGACAACTTTATTTCATTAAAGTAAGTGTTTAAATTTTATCGGATAGAATTAGAGGCTGTCTAAATAAGTAATTTATCCACTAATTACACAAAATTTCTCACTAATAATTATTCCTTTTCAATAGCATTGCTTTGCGCCGCGAAAGAAACAAAGCTTCTTTCGTTAACTTATTTTCAGGAAACGGAGCAAAAAATCTTTTTGTACTAAAATTCCTTTAGACAACAGAGCAAAAGAACTTTGTTTGTTAAAAAGTCTTTAGATAATGACTCAAAAGAACTTCTTTTATCGAATTGTTTGTGAACAACGGCATAAAAAAAGTTTTTTTACTCCGTCGGCACTGTATTTCCTTTGTTTTTTCTTTTTTTTAACTTCGAAATCCAATTCCAAATTACGCATTAAAAAGAAAAGCATGAATAATAACCTCTCGCAAAGGCGCAAAACACGCAGAGAAAAAGACAAAAAGCATAAAAACTTAGCGTACAAAAAGCATTTTTCCTATTCTCTTTCTCCTTTTGGAGAGAGTACCCGAAGGGGGAGAGAGGCTGTCTTTGCTAGAAATATTTTTCTAATGCTGAATTTGGGTTTATACAAGCTTTCGACACAAAAGCGAGATTTAAACCCTGCCTTGTATTTTTATACTCTTTATATTAGGATAACAAAAAAACATTTTGTAGATTTGTCATTCTGTTGTTGTGAATAGACAGCAGTGTTTGTAATTTTTTTGTAACAGGAACGAATCCTATTTGTATTAAACAGCCCATAACTTTGCCAACCCAATAAAGCAGAAACAATATAAATAAATAACACATACTAACTTTTTAAAAATTTACAGCGTATGAAAAATTTTACTTTTTTACTTAAAACCTTGCTTCTGTCTGCTATTTTTTTAGCGGGAAGCGCGAATGTATGGGCAACTAAAATTACAGATTACACCAATATAATTAGTGGAAAATCTTACTACATTGGTGCGACTGTAGGTTCCACGGATTATTATTTTACGGTGCCAAGTGAAATCTCTTCCTCTATACAGGGAAATGTAAGTTCTACTGTGACAAACGCAACACCTTTGAAGTTCACTGGAAGTGGAACGACTTGGACTATCCAGTTCGATAATGAAAATTATTTATCTCTAAAAGCAAGCAAAGATAATGGGAAAGTTGTTATTCAAGCCACTAGCTCCTCTTGGACGCTTTCTAATCAGTCTTCAAATATCCGCATGATGGTAGGCAGTACTTACGCTCTTCAGCTTAACACCAATTCTAAAGACCGTTTTGGATCTTATGCCACATCACAGACTGATTTATGGTTAGAAGAATCTTCACCTTCCACCCCTTGCACCCTCTCTGCTCTTGCTTTCGCAAGTAATGATCCGGTAATAAAATCGCTAACGGATGATGCTTTCACTATCGCTGCAACTTCATTAAATGAAACAACAGCCATCGCATACAGCAGTACCGACGAAAGCGTAGCAACCGTAGATGCAACAGGCAAAGTAACAATTGTAGGCGCAGGCACTACCACTATTGAAGCAAGCCAAGCAGCTGGCACTCACAACGGAACAGACTATTGCGCAGGCACAGATTCTTATGATCTGACTG
>DAIOHI010000197.1:0-5360 GCA_036744815.1 Paludibacteraceae bacterium | reverse complement strand
CCATCGAACGAGGCGAGAAGGTCGCTTTTGTCGGTCGCAATGGCGAAGGGAAATCGACTTTGGTAAAGTGTATTATGGACGAAATATCCTTCGATGGAGAATTGCGCTTAGGACATAACGTAAAAATTGGTTACTTTGCCCAAAATCAAGCTTCGATGTTGGACGAGAACCTGACCGTTTTTCAAACCATTGATGATATTGCGGTAGGCGACATCCGAACAAAAATACGTGATATACTTGGAGCTTTTATGTTTGGTCGCGAAGAATCGGAGAAGAAAGTGAAGGTGCTTTCCGGCGGTGAGCGTACGCGTTTGGCAATGATAAAACTTTTGCTTGAGCCGGTCAATCTGCTTATTCTCGACGAGCCAACCAATCATCTCGATATGAAAACTAAGGATATTTTGAAGCAAGCATTGGTTGATTTCGATGGCACGTTAATTGTAGTGTCGCACGACCGTGATTTTTTGGACGGATTAGTGGGCAAAATATACGAGTTCGGACAGCAAAAGGTAACCGAGCATTTGGAAAATATTTATGGCTTTCTTGCGAAAAAGAAGATGGAAAGTCTGCGCGAAATAGAACGAAAAAAATAATTGTTTCGAAAAGAATAATCATTCCAAGTACACAATAATTTCTATCTTTGCGATATTCCAATCCAATTAAATGATGTATTCTTAGGCTATGATGAAAATTCTTTCCGACAATGAAATTGATGTGAAGCAATGGGAAATGCTTTTGGAACTGTCTCCTACGGCATCGTTTTTTCAGACAAAGGAATGTTATGATTTTTATCAGGAGCAATCCTTTTTTGATGCTTTCTTGTTGGGAGTTACAGAAAACGATAAATTAGTCGGCTTATGTTGCGGTTATATCATTGCGAATGGAGGCGCGATAAAGCGTTATTTCAGTCAACGGGCGATAATTCCTGGAGGCTTATTGTTGGATGCCGAAATTTCGGACGAAGCGATATCAAGCTTGCTCAAAGCTGTGAAGGAAGCACTTGGACGAAAGGCAATATATATAGAAATACGCAATTATAAGGACTATTCTTTTGCTCGTGAAGAAATAGAGAAATCGGGCTTTGCTTATCAAGCACACTTAAATATTCATGTTCCGACAAATGATAAAGAAAAAGCATTCCGAAATCTGAGTGCCAGCAAACGAAGACAGTTGAAGCTAAATAAAAAATCGGGTTTGCTTTGTACGGAATCGAAGGATTTGAGCGATCTGAAAGCATTCTACGAGATATTAAGCGAAGTTTATCGCAATAAAGCACGAAGACCGCTTTTCCCCTTCTCCTTTTTCGAAAACTTACTTCAAAAATCTTTTACTCGCTTTTTTGTGGTGAAAAAAGACAATCGGGTTTTAGGCGGTATCATCTGCGTTGAATTGACAGGAAAGGTGGTTTACGAATGGTTTGTTTGCGGCAACGATAAATTGGAACGAGGAATTTATCCTTCGCTTGCTGCTACATGGAAAGCTATTGAATATGCTGCAGAAAACGGCTTTGCATACTTTGATTTTTTAGGAGCCGGAAAACCCGATGAAGCTTACGGAGTGCGGGAGTTTAAAAGTAAATTTGGCGGCGAATTAGTGGAACACGGACGCTTTATTAATATAAAAAATCCTTTGCGATTTAGAGTTGGTCGGCTGATTATGAGCGTGATGTCCATAAGAATATTTTAATCCCAACGAATCCTTTACTGTAGCTAATCGAATCTTTCTTCAACTGTTTCTTCCCTTTTTCATCTCTTCTTTCCATCTTTCCTTAGTCTGTTAATTTGGCGGACAAAAATCAAAAATTCCATCAAAAAATGACGAAAGAATGAAGCTGCTGATTTCTCAATAAATCTTTAGAATAGCGTTAATTTTTAGTTCTTATCATATATTAAGCAATAATGGCACGGTATTGGCAGGTTATTCAAATATAAAGACTAGAACGAAATTCAAAAAAATCAGTTTCTATAGAAGTATATTGATAAGCCTTTCCCTTATTAAGTGGTTCTATGTCTTGCCTTTAAAAAGGGAAACTAGGCTTTTCCATATCAGAAGTATGCTCGTATAAATACGAAAGCTAAAACGAGCCGAATCAAATAGCCTTATGACCAAAAATAGTCTTGTTTACAACTGTCTTATAATAACATTGCTTACCTTCACAATATCACAGTCTGTTCATTCTCAAAGAATTCAAACAAGACATTCGATAGCAGTTTGGGCTGCTTCGGGCTATGCTAATATGATACACGATGTGGAACTTGCTCTTCCTTACGGAGGCATAGGTGGATTAATGGGATTGGGATATGAATTTAATCACGGTCTTTTTATATTGAAAACCGGAGGAGAATTTGACTTTAAGCATGTGCAAAATAACCTGAAGCCTTTTCGCGTGGAAGCCGATATGTATGATACTGAAGGCGACGAGGTGCTTTTCCATTATCAGTTTAACCGCTGCGTGGAAAGATATGATATTGCTTACGCTAATATCCCGGTTCTATTAGGCATTCAGTTCCCAAACCTATATTATTTTTTGGCAGGAGGAAAATTCGGAATTCATTTAGTGGGGCAAGCGAGAATAAATAGCAATTTGAGAACTTATGGCGTCTATCCTCAATTTATAGATCCTTTTGAAGAAATGCCCGATCATTTTTATGTAGGAAGCAAAGCCTTGAAGGCTTCGAATCCGGTCGGGTTGAATTTTAATGCAATCGCTTCCTTTGAGTTTGGCAAGGTTATTTTTCCCGGAAAAAGAAATAGCCGGACTCACTATCGCTTAGCCGGATTTGCCGATTATGGATTGATGAATCTTAATTTGAATCAAATCAACGGCGATGGAAATATCGTCAGATTGCCTATTTCGGCGGACGGGAGCAGCAATGTTTTAGATGTTCAGCATAACAGCCTGTTTACTTCTAATCAGATGCAGGATAAAACGATTAATTCTCTTCTTGTAGGAGTGAAATTTACGGTTTTGTTTGATGTGGGAAGCGAGTTGTGTAATTGTTGGCCCGAAGATAATTATAAAAAGAAGAAAAGCAGAAGGCGTCGCAGATAGGCTTTTCTAATTGCTTTTGAAAAAATATTGATAACCTAATTTTGACTATAAAGATGTTTACTGATTTGCTATTGATTGACAGAAAAATGATTGCCGGATTTGTACTGGCTCTTGTTCTTCTCGTGTTGAATAGCATATCGCTATTTTCTCAACCCAATTGTTATATTACCGATAAATACGGCAATAGAGATACGATATTTGTTGATTGCGATTACGATCCGAGCGTGGAGTTAACTGCGCATTACGATTCTATTTACGGACGACAAACAGACAAGTATGGTGTAGAATCCATTCCCTTTAGTCCCATTTCATCGCCTCATTGGAACGACTATGTTATATCGGGTTACAATCAGAATCAGAACATAGCTCATCAGGATGTTTTCGGAGGCATACTCGATTTGCCTTTCGACTTTTGTTTTTTCGAAAAAGCATATAACCAGATAGTTATAAGCGATAATGGAATTGTAAGCTTTAATGTGTCCAAGAGACATTTAGAGGCTCCTTATATTGTGAAACACGATATACCTAGTTCATATTTACCACAAAACTCTATATTTGGAGTGTTTCATGATATGCTCAATGATGTTAATGTGGCAAAGGTAAAAACTACCACAATAGGTACTGCTCCTTTTCGGCAATTTATCATTTTTTTCGACGATTTGCAACAATACAATTCCAATACACCGAACTCATCTTCACAAATTGTACTTCACGAAAGCAGCAATTTAATTGACGTTCACGTTATAAATAAATCGCAAAGTGGTAATTTGGCTGTTATCGGCATTATGAATGATGGTACGAGAGGTTCTAAAGGACTTGCTCCCGATGGACGCAATAAAGGTAACTGGGAGGCAAAAAATGAAAGTTGGCGCTTCTTTCCTGTTGGCGATTTCGGAGTCATAGCCGTATGGTACGATATGAGTGGCGGATATGTTTCCGGTTTCAATCCTTACGCTATTAAGAATCCTTCGACACAATCTTATCAAGCGAGATTTATTTATAGTTCTACATGTAGTAATTTCGTGATTAATGATACAATACATATCAAAGTTGATAAAAGCTTTACTATTAAAGATAGCTACAGCAGTTTGATTTGTGCTAATACGGGAGAAAAGACTTCAATTGATCTCACTTGGGTGGAATCGGATATTATTACTTCTTCGCAGCCGGGAATGGTTTTTTCTTACTCTTACTACGAAAATTACAACGATGCCGCAAACAAGACATCTCCAATGCCTAACCCTGAGAATTATCTCGATTCAATCTCAACATCCCTGACGTTTTTTGTTCGCGTTGAAACCGGTGCGAATTGCTTCTCCATCGCGTCTATTTTTTTGCAAATTGTACGCAGTCCTGTGTTGACTAAAACCGATTCGATAAAAATTTGCGATGAAGGAAATGACTATGAAGAAAATGGGGTAAAATTGAAATCTTTAATTGCCTCTATGCATGGAATATCTATAAATCAAATGCATCTTTATCCGACACGTTCGGATGCGGAGAGTGGCAGAAATTCAATTCCCTCATCAAATAATTACACTATAAAAACAACAGCTCCGAGTAGAGTCGATTCGGTCTTTCTTCGGGTTTTTTCCAACTCAGATACTTATTGCTACAACATCTACAAAACGGTTTTAGTGCTTAATCCTTATATCGAAGCAGACAGCATCAAATATGCCGCTTGTGGAAAGTTTTATGGAGATAGTCTTCGGGTAGATTTGACGAAAATTTTAAGTGATTCTTTGAGCGGTCTTCCTCCGGGAACAAAAGCCGAATTTTACAAAGATCCAAATTATACCAATCCATATACAAATCCTGCTGATATTCTGATTGTATTGGATGCAGTTATTTATGTGAAACTTACTGCAGCAGATCATTGTGACACGAACATGGTTATACTTATTACCGCAACCGATTGTGGTGATGGAAACGGTGGTGGAGGCGGTGGAGGCTTTGGCGGCGGCGAACCTCCAGCCTTTTGTGATACAATCGGAGATATAACCGTTAACTTGTATTCCTATTTGGACTATCACATGAATGGAATGAGTTTATCGGATATTTCGGATGTGAATTTTTATATTCTAAGTGAAGGAGGCGTTCCGGTTACGAATCCGCGAGCTTTTTCCTTTACTCCAAGTCCAACATATTATGGAAATTTTAGAGCTACTTATCGTATTAATGCTGGAGGAACAGGGAGAACTGATTTTATCATTACCGTAGGTGCGAAAGCTGTTATTCCGAGCGATAGTTTGAGAATAGATATTTGCGATACATACAACGACGGAAGGGAATTTGTCGATTTGAGAAA
>DAIOHI010000196.1:0-5393 GCA_036744815.1 Paludibacteraceae bacterium | reverse complement strand
TAGTGCCGACCACTTTTATTCACTATCAGCTTGTGGGTAATCAAATCACCTTTATCGGAAGATAGATGCAACAGGTAAATTCCGGATTCCAAATCACTTGCCGATATTTCAATAATACTTTCTCCTTGGACAGAATTAGGATAAAGTTGCTCCAAGACCTTTTCACCCAACAAAGTAAAGAGGCTGAGATTAATATTGCTGCTGCCCGCTAAATTAATACGTAGTTTGAAATAGTCGCTTACAGGATTAGGATAAATAGCGAAGGACTCGATGATATTTGCATTTCGGATAGCCGCTGATCCTTTCATTTCCACTTTTTGCAAATACCATTGGCGGTTTTCACTCTGAATAGTATTATATTCTCCATTGAAAACAATGCCGTTATCGTATTCTATTACTGCTGTTCCATTTGCCAATTGCCCACCCGAATTATTCATCGAATAATCGGATGCTACATTTACCAAACAATAAACATTACCCGTATTTACCGGAACAATCGTCCATTTTTGAGCATCATTATTGCTAATTGCTTTTTGTATCAGGTTTCTGTTTTTCCCATTTCCTTCTATGGCTAAGGCCGATTGCTTATTTACAATACGATATCTGTCATTGCCTATCTGAATAATTTCCCACAACTGACTATTATCTTCCGAAATTGGCTCCCATAACACCAAATCCGTCCCTTCTAACACCGATCCGTTCGAAAGATCAATAACATTGTTCGATCTTTTATTCATTATCATATAATAGGCATTATCGCTGACAAAAACTTCGGATGGTTTTGCCGGTTCTACGTATTTAAAACTGTTTGTCAAAAAGCTAATTCGACTCGATAAATAGGTTTTTAAATAATCAACGCCTTGACTGTAGGTGTTGAACAAATAGAATTCGAGATATACTCTATTGCTAACATTTCCCCAAAGGTTGAAATTTAAGGTTTGAGATTCTTCCAACAGCAATGCTTGTTCATCAATATAATCAGTCAGTGTCGTTAGCAGGTTATCTTCAAGTAATTCATTCCAACGTCTCCAAACGGCATTTTGAAACCACTCGTCCTGAGCCAAACGTTCGACCCAAGCACGTGGACTATGTGCATATTCGCGCATCAGCTTTCTTGTGGCGTCGCCCAGACGATTGTCGTTATTGAAAGCGATATCGTAGTCCCACATAGGTCCGAAAAACAATTTATCAATCGCTCGCTTTTTATAAATATAAGTACTCCAAAACGAATCGGAATTCCCTGTTAGTTCGCAAGCAATATACCAATTGACTAATGAGCTTGTGTCCGCCTTAGCTCTGTAACCAAGAAGCGGATCTTTGAAGTTGGCGGAAAACAAGCGGCTTTCGAAGTCGTTGATAAAATCTATTATATATTGACGTTGCTTATTATTAATCTCCGTTTCGTCCGGCGACTTAATCGTTATTTTCAAGCCTTTGCTCGCAGTAGTAAACCATTCGGCTTCGGATGCTGCAAAGCCATCAATTTCCAATAAATAGCCTCCCGTAATAATATTATCATCAACATCATTAGCGGTGAGTTCATCAATATCAACTCTGTTTTCGCCCACTTGTACCTGATCGGAGATCATATAATTCCCTAAAAATCTATCGTTCAGCACCAAATCGACAAAACGGGCTGAAGGACTGAATTCTAATCCCACAACTTCACTTATTTTAAATGCCAGAGCATTTCTCATCAATGTTTTATCGGCATAATTGGCAAGCAAAGTCCAACTTTTGGCATTAGCTGGGAGATTCAATATACGTTGTTTTTTATCAAGCTTTATACGATAAGGTTTCTTGCTGAAACCCCAAGTAGAATTTCCGCGCCCTCTGATTTCAGTTAGAACATTTAATTCTTCCGAAGGATCTGAACTCTTTATAATGATCTGCGCGGGCAAATAAGTTGTTTTACTCGTTACAGCTTGCCGGTTTTCGGTGTTAATATATAGGGTAGGAAGATTCGTTTTTTGTATCTGCGAAAAAACAGACAGCGAGAAACAGAACAAAGAGGAATAAAGAAAGAGCAAAAGCAAGAAAGAATATTTTGTAAGGATTTTCATATTAATATATACGACAAAGGCTTTGTTTGAATAGGAAAGATGCAATTAAAAACAGTATTAACTTGATGTGTTTTATAACACAGGCTTTAAAGCATTTAACTTGACAAAGATATTTATTTTACTTGACAGAAACAAAATAAGTCATAAAAGCTTCTTGCATTATACTATATAAAGGAAGTTCCGGTACATTGCAGATGCCACAGGAAATAAGGAGAGGAAAGAAGCAGTCATAAAATAAGCGGCAGAATAAAAACACTCTGCCGCTTGCTATATAAAGGAAGGAAAAATACTTATTTTCTATGCCTTCTCTACCGGAATGCGCATCTTGTAGAAAGAACGCCACACAAAGAACAATCCGATAAGCAAGAAGGGAACAGCGATGAAGATCGAATAGTCGTTATCGCCCGAATGCTTCATTTCAATGGCAATTTCGGTTGCCAATAAGCCGAACAAAGTCGAGAACTTGATAATCGGGTTCAATGATACTGATGAAGTATCTTTAAACGGATCGCCCACTGTGTCGCCAATAACGGCGGCTTCGTGCAGGGGCGTATTCTTTTCTTTCAAATCTACTTCCACTACTTTTTTGGCGTTATCCCAGCTTCCACCGGCATTTGCCATATAGATAGCTTGGAAAAGTCCGAACACCGCGATGGAAACCAAATAAGCCACAAAGAAGTTCGGATCCATAAAGGCAAAAGCCAATGTCAGCGAAATAACTGCGATGAAGATATTCCACATTCCTTTTTGAGCGTATTGAGTACAAATGCGTACCACCGAAATGGAATCTTCCATATCCGCTTCTTTTTTATCCAAATTGAATGTGCGCTTGATAAATTCCACCGCACGGTAAGCTCCTGTGGTAACAGCTTGCATCGAAGCCCCGCTGAACCAGTAAATAACCGCTCCACCGCAAATCAAACCAAGGATTACAGGCGCGTCGGTAAGTGAAAGATGAAGTAAACCAACTTTTTCGAGCAAGAGAATGATGGAGAAAATCATCGTTGTAGCTCCGGTTACCGCCGTACCAATCAGTACCGGTTTTGCCGTTGCTTTAAAGGTGTTTCCGGCAGCATCATTGGCTTCCAAATAATGTTTTCCTCTTTCGAAATCAGGCTTAAAGCCGTATTCTTTTTCAATTGATTCGCTTATACCCGGTATTTCTTCTATTTGCGAAAGTTCGAATATCGATTGTGCATTGTCCGTCACAGGTCCATAGCTGTCAACAGCAATAGTTACCGGTCCCATACATAACATACCGAAAGCTACCAATCCGAAAGCAAATATGCTGGCATGCGTACCAAGCACTGCTTCGAGTCCCATTCCTGCGGTGAAGTAGGCAATCGTCATCAAGCCCACAATTAACAAGCCAGTCCAGAATGCGCTGAAATTACCGGCAACAATACCCGAAAGGATGTTTAAAGATGCTCCTCCTTCTTTCGAAGCTGTTACAATCTCTTGCACATGTCCCGATTTCGAACTGGTAAATATCTTGGTAAATTCGGGAATCAATACCGCTGCCAACGTACCACAACTAATGATAATCGCTAATTTCCACCACAATGTCGGATCTGCCATGTCGCCCAAAAGTAAATGACTCATAAAGAAGGTAGCCGAGATACAAAGAGTAGCAGCGATCCAAATCAAACGCATCAAAGGAGATTCGAAGTCGAACATTGTTTTCTTTCCGTACAGTTTTTCGGAAATAGCTTGATTGATAAAGAAAGAACAACCCGAAAGAAAGTCCATCACAAAGCGCATACCGAATATCCAAACGATCAGTTTCGCCTGAATGGTCGGATCGGGAACAGCTAAAGTAATAAAGGTAATAAGAGCAACGCCCGTTACACCGTAAGTTTCAAATCCGTCGGCAGTAGGTCCAACACTATCGCCCGCGTTATCGCCCGTACAGTCGGCAATAACACCCGGATTGCGAGGATCATCTTCCTTTACCTTAAATACTACCTTCATTAAGTCGGAACCAATGTCGGCAATCTTGGTAAAAATACCTCCGGCAATCCGCAAGGCGCTTGCACCTAATGATTCACCGATAGCAAAACCGAGGAAGCAAACTCCTACAATTTCGCGAGGCACAAAAAGCAGAATAACCACCATCATCACCAATTCGAGGGAGATAAGGAAAAGTCCCACGCTCATACCGGCTTTCAACGGAATGTTTACCACATCGAGCGGACGTCCACGCAATGAAGCAAAAGCGGCACGGGCATTAGCATAGGTATTTACGCGGATTCCATACCAAGCTACAGCATAAGAACCAAGCATTCCGACGATGGAAAACAACAATACCTGAGCTACCACAGAGAAAGTTTGTCCCGCTAACCCGAAGAAGTAAACGCACAAAACGGCAGCTATCAACACAAAAAGCATTAACAAAAACTTACCTTGCTGCAACAAATAAGTGCGGCAGGTAGCATAAATTGTTTTCGCCACTTTGAGCATCGAATCGTGAGCCGGAAGTTTGCGCACTTGGTGGAACAGAAGTAAGCTAAAGCCCAATGTTCCTACAATAACCAAAGCTCCATAAAAAAGAAAATCCCAAGCTGTAACGACAGCTCCAAAGATATGGAAGCTTCCTTCGTGCAGATCGGGGATAGCGAGATCGAGTTCACTTGCAAACATGCTCGCAAAAGGAATTAACAACAAAGCAAAAGTTGCTAAAAAGGTCTTAAATTTGTCCATTTAATTAGATATTATAAGGTGTTTTAAAATTAAAAAAAACGTCTCAAAGTTAGTAAAAAAAGAGTGATACCTATTCATCCAAGCTTCTTAATATTTTACATTATAATTCTAAATTTAGTTAAAATATATTATAAATTCCCACTGTTTTATTAAAACATGGCAGTATGAAGCCATCATTCCTTCTCTTCAGAAATGGCTAAGTAAACAAAAATCCTGGTAATTCGTTTATAGTAACATAGCTGTATTAAGTAAAAACAGCCTAATGGTCGAAGTAATTTCTTTTAAATAAAGATTGAAAATTCAGTTATTTTTACGACCTTTGCAGAGTATTTAAATAATATTATTTCATTCAATGAAGACAGACAACGAAAAATGGAATGGAAGTCCGAGACGATCGGAGTCCGATTCCGGCCGTGACGGTAATTTTGAGAAACGCGATGTGAAATCGACTTTTGACAGTTCGAAAAGGGTTATAAAAATAAACCCGGACAATTCTTCTCGTGACAATAGAAATCAAAACGATAGATTTGATTCAAGAAAATCAGGTTATTCTTCACGACCCAACAATTACGAGAAGCGAAACAACTACGGAAACAGGGAGTACAACCAAGACCGCGAGTACAGAGGCAA
>DAIOHI010000195.1:0-5399 GCA_036744815.1 Paludibacteraceae bacterium | reverse complement strand
ACAACTTATTTCTTAATCTTTTTCTTTTCGGCAATTGCTCAATCGCCCTACATCCACAAAGTGTATGAGTACATGCCTGCTCCGGGACAATTTATCAACGAGCTTCCCGAATACGAAGAAGGCGATACGAAGAACGACATGCGCCTGAAAGCCGAAGAATGCATCGCCGACAACGAGCGTATTTTGGTTTCTTTAGGCGGATATGGCGGTTACATCGTTTTTGGTTTTGATCATATGGTGGAAAACAAAGCAGGGAAGTACGACTTCAAAATACTTGCAAATGCTTTCTACGCCGAAGCTAACCCCAATGCCGACGCGCCTAAAGAAGGAGGAAGCTGCGAGCCGGGTATTGTAATGGTATCCTACGATGCAAATGGAAATGGAAAGCCCGATGACGCATGGTACGAACTTGCCGGAAGCGAATACCACAAAGCGCAGACAATCAAGAATTACCGCCTGACTTATTACCGTCCTGATGAAAACAAAATACGCACTCCCGATAAGTCTTATCCTTACCTGAACGATACGACTTACGTTCGTTGGAAAAGCAATCAGGGTGACGCGGGCTATGTTTCGCGAAATACTTTTCACAGTCAATCTTATTACCCGCAATGGATTGATGCCGACAGCTTGGTTTTTGAAGGGACTAAGCTTGCCAATAATTATGTGGACGAGAGTGGAACCGGTACTTATTACGTGCAGTATGCTTATCGCTGGGGCTATGTTGATAATCAACCGAATCTGAACGACCGATCCAATTTCAGCATCGAATGGGCGGTGGATAAGAATGGTAATCCGGTGCAGCTGCCCGGTATCCATTTCGTAAAAGTATATACGGGTGTAAACCAATATTGCGGTTGGTTGGGCGAAACCTCGACCGAAGTAATGGGCGCCGAAGATTTGCATTTACAAGGCATCAGCATTCCTGTCCCCGTATTTACAGAAAGCATCAGCCTCAATTATACTGAGATAAACTTAAAAGTAGGAGAGAGCGCGCTTCTTAGCGCGACAGTTTTGCCCCAAAATGCTACGGACAAAGAAGTGATATGGAAGAGCAGAAATACGGAGGCGGCAAGCGTCAGCAATGGATATGTTACGGCGCTTGCGGAAGGAAGAGCCATTGTCCGCGCTGTAACGAATGATGGTTTCCTAATAGCCGAATGCCAGGTAAACGTGAGTAATACGAGCAACGTTGACGAACTGTCGGGGCTTAGCGCTAAAGTATATTATCACGACGGAAGTTTATGTCTGTCAGGATTTGAAGGCAGCACTTGCACTTTAGTTTCGGCGAATGGCAGTCTTGTTTCGCAATTCCGTTGTCAATCAAAGGAGGAACGGATTCCGCTGCATCTGAATCAAGGCATCTATATAATAAGAATAGAAAAAGGGCAGAACTTAAGAACTCTAAAAATAAGACTATAAAAACGGGTAAAAGGACTTGAAGCCTGCTGTTTGTTCCGATTCGCAGCTGTAGTTTTGGTCGACACGAGATAACGGCTTTAGTCGACACGAGGTAAGGGCTTCAGTCGACACGAGATAACGGCTTTGGTCGACATGAGCTAAGGGCTTCGGTCGACATGAGCTAAGGACTTCAGTCAACACAAGATAACGGTTTTGGTCGACACGAGATAACGGCTTCGGTCGACACGAGATAACGGCTTCAGTCGATACGAGCTAACGGCTTTGGTCGACATGAGCTAAGGACTCCAGTCGATACGAGATAAGGGCTTCGGTCGACACATAAACATTGGAGAGTATAAATTAATTTATAATAAACGTCTATGAAAAGAAAATTATTTTTAAGAACACTTGTTGTCTTTTATCTCCTTACAGGAGGGACTTCCTCTTTGTTTGGAGGACAAAAAAGCAATGGCAATTCGATTATTACACTCGATTTGCTTTCGCCCACCAGTCCTCCTTCGATGGAGTTGAACGCAAAAGGATATTGGAAGGAAACCTACAATACGGCAGAACAATATCATTGGTTTGAGTTCGGTTTGTTTAAATTTTCGCATGTGCTTAGTGGCTTTGGCGGCGGAGATGTCGGCGGAGGAATGTCCTACTGGGATGGTTTCACTTATTGCACAAGCGGCGATACGATCGATTACGGTGAGTTTGGCGACTCCAACGGCTGGGTTGCCGAGCAATGGGGCTGTATGCCTGGCGGTGGTATTAAAACCGACGCGGATGGAAATGTGTTGACCGATGCTAACGGGAAAGTGCTTGTTCAGCAAGGGAATCCTTATTTAGTTGCCTATTGGGGCTATTATCAGGAAGTCTTTAATAATGGGATACCTTGTCTGCAAATTCAGTTTTCGGACGGGAATCAATATCAGGTTCAAGGGCTTTACATTGCCAATCATCCTTGGCCCTATTACGGCAATATCCATGGCGACGGATTTGCCCGCTCTTTTGAGGAAGGCGATTATTTTAAACTGATTGCTCATGGATTAAACGAAATGGGCGAAGATATAGGCATTGAGATTGAACATATTCTTGCCGAGTTTACGAATGGAAGTTTAGTCCAAAGTTCTGATTGGGAGTGGATGGATTTATCGCCCTTGGGTACTGTAAGCGGTATTTATTTTACTATGGAAACAACGGATTCCGATCCGATATACGGACCGAACACCGCGGTTTATTTCTGCTTGGATAAGTTACAGGTTCTTTTACCCGAAAACAGTACTATGCCTACACGTCCGACAGGGCTGACAACGACCGCTGACGAAACAAATATCAATTTCTCGTGGACAGCATCAACAGGCTCTAATGGCGTGAAAGGCTATAATATATATTTGGACGGACTGTTTAAAGCATTTACCACAACAACACAATATGCTTTTTCGGGACTGCCTGCCTATACTCAATATAAATTAGGAGTGGAAGCTGTATCGAATGACGATAAAGCCTCGCCAAGAGCTTCGCTTAATGCCTCTACCACCGACGAAACAGCGCCTACAGCTCCTGTGGATCTAGAAGGAACAACAACAGACTACACTATGTCGCTTTCGTGGAGCGCTGCGACGGACAATGTCGCCGTAACGGAATATCACATTTACCTGAATGGCGAACGGCAGAAAAAAGTTTCGGGTACTGTTCTCTCCTATACGCTTACCGGACTGGATGAAGATACGGATTTCTTGGTTGAAGTAGAAGCGCGCGATGCGGCAGGAAATCGTTCGGACAGAGCAAGTATCAGGCTTAGCACGAAAAAAACGGATACGGCAACAGATTTGACAGAGGCAAGCTCGATAAATATCTATCCTAGGCTAGCACCAAATACTCTGAATATAGAGACTCCCGTCCGAGCGAGCCTCGAAATATACAATCAGCAAGGAATAAAGCTTGTTTCGGAAATCCTTTCCTCCGGCTCGAACAGAATAGATATCTCGCATTTACCAAAAGGCATATACATAGTAAAATGCAATAACATAATAAAGAAGATCATTAAATAACAAAAAGATGTAAGCTTCTTGAACAATGACTAAAAAATTGAAGTGATGACAAAAACATGTGCGCGTTGCCATGCAACGTTTTTCTGCAAGGAAAATGATTTTCTTAACTGCGAACGCTTGGATGTACATCTTACTACTACGGTCAGAAGTTACATTCACTTGTATTACGACGACTGTCTGTGCTTCAAATGTCTTTGTGAAACAAAGAATAATTTTTACAATTTAGCTATCAACCCAAAGTTCAAGCCGACAGGTATTGATATGTAACTATGAGTTGTAATAAAGTATATAGCACGATGTTCCCAATTCTATAATGTATTATATATTAAAAATTTAAATGAAGTATCAACCTTTCTTTCTCCTATGATCCTGATAGGTTCCTTAACTAATCAAGCATTATAGGGAAAGAAGAATAAATTAAAAATTAGAAAGAATGAAAAAACTGTATTTAGCTTTAGTATTCAGTTGTCTTATAGCACTTCATGCGCTGGCAGTTGATGTTAGTATTACAATGAATTCTGTCAGCCGAACAATGACATTGGCTGAAAAAGTAAGTGGAAATCCGGTGGATGTAGGGACTCCAGGCGGCACGGCAACAAGTGCTTTATATACTTTCGAAACGGATCCGGGCAGCTATATTCTTACCGGATACAATGCATCGGGCGTAGTTACCGGAACAATGGAAATCTCTGTTTTCGAAGGAGGTGAGATGCTCGACGGCGGCGGGCAGTATGGTAAGATATTTAAAGTCACAACAATTACGGCTTATGCTTCAAATGCAGGTTGGTTGTTGGGAACGGATTACGATATAGAATGTCTGGCAACAAGCCGCGAAGGAGTTTCCCGCGTTATTACAACTACCGATGGAAGTGTTTATGCTGGTAGAAGAACCTTCCTGATGCAGATAGGGGATACCTTTACTCTGAATTTTACTGTGAACTCGACAACGGCTACTACAGGTTATATATCGGCATTCAACCATGCGGGCACGGTTACAGCAGCAACTGCAAACGCTACTGCGGCTATTCCTCAAAAAACGGTTTATTCGCTATTAGTGCCGCAGGCTAGCTCCTTGTATGTAGGCGGCAAGCGTGGTGCTATCACTCAATCATCGGGCGGAACACACTATGTAGCGTTTACCGAAGTCCTATCCGACAGTATAAAAACAGAAGGAAGTTCGAAACGCTATTATTATACCGTAGGGATAGGATGTTGGTATAATTTCCGACTTTCACAAACGGGAAAATTGACCAATGGAGGTAAGTTTCAGGCTCCGATAAGCGGAGGTAGCTTGACCTTTACCGAAGCGGATATGAATGCACAAGATCCTAAAATGATTGATCATGATGTTACGCACAATGATGGTTCGAACGTAGCGGATATTTTGCTTAACATTAATGCACGCGGACACCTGAAGATGACGCAAGGTGGAAAATATCAGTTGATCAAGCATCGTAGTTGGCAGCTTATCGACACGCAGACAAACAATTACTTTATCGATCCCGATTATCATTACCGCATTGTGGATTTGAACGGTAACGATATCAGTAATGTGATTCGCATCAACGAAAAAGACGAGATAGAAGCCCTTGCTAATGGAACAGCTATCGTGCTGATTACTTACGATGCCATATCTTTAAAATCATATGCTCAAAATGGCACGCCAACCAATTACTTCTTTGGTCCGCTTTTCGGAGCAATATGGCCCGAGAACACAGGTGCTTTTGTAGTAACTGTAGGTGGAAGTGAAGATCCGGCTATTGTTACTAATATGAAAATTCAAGAGGCAAGCCGGGTAGGTAATAGCGACGGACCGGGCGCTGATGTTGATTCGGAGCACGATGTGTTTTACTATCTGGAAGGGCAGCCGGGTTATCAATATACCTTCAAACCCGAAGGTGTTAGCTCAGTAAGCATAGCCAATCCCACATTGGGGACTAATAG
>DAIOHI010000194.1:0-5407 GCA_036744815.1 Paludibacteraceae bacterium | reverse complement strand
TTTTTCCAAACGTACTGTCAAGTCAACAACTGACACGTCAGCAGTCGGAACACGGAAAGCCATACCTGTAAGTTTACCATTCAATGAAGGGATAACTTTACCTACGGCTTTAGCAGCACCTGTAGAAGATGGAATGATGTTGTTCAAGATAGAACGACCACCTCTCCAGTCTTTTGCTGATGGAGCATCAACTGTTTTTTGAGTGTTTGTTGCAGCGTGAACTGTTGTCATCAAACCTTCAACGATACCGAATTTGTCGTTGATAACTTTAGCCAAAGGAGCCAAACAGTTAGTTGTACATGATGCGTTAGAAACAACATCCATGTCTTTTGTGTATTTGTCCAAGTTTACACCGCAAACGAACATAGGAGCGTCAGCTGAAGGAGCAGAAATAACTACTTTTTTAGCGCCGCCTTTGATATGAGCTGCTGCTTTTTCTGTAGTTGTGAAAACTCCTGTAGATTCAACTACATAGTCAGCACCTACAGAACCCCAAGCGATAGCTGCTGGATCTTTTTCTGCAAAGAATGCGATTTCTTTTCCGTTAACAAACAATTTACCGCCTTTGTTTTCAGCAGTTCCTTGGAATCTTCCGTGTACAGTGTCGTATTGCAACATGTAAATCAGATAATCTATATCCAAGAATGGGTCATTAACACCAACGATTTGAACATCGTTTCTTTCTTGAGCTGCACGGAAAACCAAACGTCCGATACGGCCAAAACCATTGATACCTACTTTAATCATTTTATTTATAGTTTAAAATTGAGTTTTTTAATTGCGCACAAATTTACAAAATTCAATACGATTTGCAAAATACAAATCAACTAAAATGCCTGTTTATTGATTATTGTAAAATAGAGATGCCAAATTGAGTTTTTTTTGGAATTCAGGGCTTCGTAACGTGAAGCGAAGCTTTTATATTCGAGAAATAAACACCCAAGCATATCATTTTGTTTTATGCTTGGGTGTATTCTTTTTGTAAAATCTTCATGTCGAAATACAATTTCCTCAAGTACAAAAAAATTATGCTTCTTTTTTCTTTGTTTTATTCGTGTTGATTTTAAACAAGGCGTAAATAGGGCTAAAACCTATAACAGCGATGATCGTTATGTAAAGTGCTAACACCACTGTAACAATGCCGAGTGTTCCCGTTAGAACATCTTGTCCGAATAAAAGAATAAGCACTACCGCTAAAACCAAGCGAATGACTCTGTCTACCATTCCTACATTTGCTTTCATAACATTAAAATTTAAAGTTTATATATAAAATCGGTTATTTCGAAATGCAAGCGAATATTTTTTAAGCAAAAACAGACTTATTTACAAAGGAATGTCGCAAAAGCGATAAAATTTATTTACCCTACGAATTTAATGAATATTCATCAAAATAACAAAATTAAATGCCTATATGTTTACATTGCTGGTTTTTCTTCATTATCTTTGTTCTTCACAAAAAGAAAAATTAATACAAAAAAGAGTTTTAAGATCAATGGAAATTTCCGGAAAAATTATTGCCGTTTTACCTTTAGCTACTGGTGAAGGGAAAAATGGAACTTGGCGTTCGCAAGATTATGTGTTGGAGACAGTAGAGCAATATCCCAAAAAAGTGTGTTTTAATCTATTTAACGACAAAATCAATCAATATCCGATGGCTGTTGGAGATGACGTTACGGTAAGTTTCGACATCGAAAGCCGCGAATACAATGGAAGATGGTACACAAGCATCCGCGCATGGAAGGTGGATAAAAAAAGTGATGATGTGAATTCTGCACCGCCTCAATTCGACGCGCCGCCTTTCGAAGTTCCTCCTTTTGGAGCTGAAAATTTGGCTAACGAAGGAAGCGATCTTCCCTTTTAGCATAAAATATAAAACCTAAAATAATTGAAAATCATGAGAGTCATTCCTGCATCAGAGTTAATTATAAATGATGATGGTTCGGTTTTTCACTTGCATATTAAGCCCGAGCAATTAGCCGAAACCATTATTTTAGTGGGCGATCCATCGCGGGTAAGTTTAGTCGCAAGTTTTTTTGATTCTATCGAATGCGAAGTATCGAGTCGTGAGTTTCGCACAATAACCGGAAACTATAAGGGCAAACGAATATCTTGCGTTTCGCATGGCATTGGAACCGATAATATTGATATTGTAGTTACTGAATTAGACGCTTTGGTTAATGTGGATTTCAAAACTCGGGAGGTGAAAGAGAAGAGAAAATCGCTAACCATGGTGCGTGTTGGGACATCAGGAGGATTACAGGATATTTCTCCGATAGGTTCTTATGTGGTTGCAAAATATTCTATGGGCTTCGATGGTTTGCTTAATTTCTATAAAATTCCCGACGGCGTTTTGGAATACGACATTGAAGAAGCTTTTTGTAAGCATGTAAATTGGTCACCTCGATTACCATCTCCTTATGTTGCAAAAGCGGACGAGGGTTTAGTTGAGAAAATCGGGCATGATATGGTAAAAGGAATTACAATTGCCGCTCCCGGATTTTACGGACCTCAAGGTCGCTACGTGCGAGCCGAATTAGCTTTCCCCGATTTGAACGAGAAAATTCAATCTTTCCATTACAATGGAGAGGTTATTACCAACTTCGAAATGGAAAGCTCTGCTTTAGCCGGATTAGGAAAATTACTTGGTCACAAAGCAATGACCGTTTGCGCGATAATCGCCGGACGTGTATCGCACAATATGAACACGAATTATCAAGGCTCTATCGAAGGATTGATAAAAATTGTATTGGAACGAATATAAATAATGATTACGGATAAATCCACATACAATTATTATTTAAAGAAAGATTTGATGTCCTATCAGTTGAATCAGATTTCTTTTTATAACTATTGGCGGATGGATAATCTTCGTTTCCAACGGCGATTGAGGAAGATTGAATATCTTTATAACGTCCATCGGAAAAATCCATTTTGTAGAATATATTTGTTTTTTCTTGAATTTATCAATCATCGATTATCAACTCGCTTGGGTTTTTCTATTCCTAAAAATGTATTTGGTCCGGGTTTGTGCATTGTTCATTATGGTACTATCGTGGTCAGCCCAAAATCTTTAATAGGAGAAAATTGTCGAATTCACCCATCAACGTCAATAGGCGATTATGGTGGAGCTCCGAGGATAGGCAATAATGTTTATATTGCTCCGGGAGCAAAACTTTTTGGGCAAATTACGATAGGAGATAATGTGGCTATTGGAGCAAACTCGGTTGTAAACAAAGACATCCCTGATAATGTTACTGTAGCAGGAATTCCTGCAAAAATCATTTCAGAAAAAGCATCTACTGAATTAGGCGTTTTCCCTAATTCATAAAAACAAACACTATTTATTAAAACAATTATGGAAAACATCTCAAAAAAATCATTTTTTATAAATACCGATTGGTTGTTTTTACGTGCTATTCTTTGTCTTTTAGGCGGTGTTCTCCTGTGGATATATCCCGATCTTTTAGCCAAAAGCGTAGTAATCGGTGTAGGGATTTTATTAATAATTTTAGGAATTGTTCCATTGGTAATTTCAGCCTATCGAGGACGTAGCAGCAATTTCTTTTATTTAATCGTATTGAGTGCCGTTCTGTCAATAATTTTCGGTCTAACATTAATACTCGCATCCCCATTTTTTGCCAAGTGGTTTGTGTTTGTAATTGGAATTTTAGTTGTTGTATTGGGCGTTGTTCAGTTTTTTGAAATTTATGACATTCGGAGATATGCTCCAAACACCTCTATTTTAGTGTTTTTGAGTCCATTATTACTGACAGCTTTTGGCGTTTTAGTTGTTGTTAATCCACAAGGGATAAACAATCTTATCGGATATTTTGCCGCAGCAGCTTTGATTTATTATGGAATTACCGGATTTATTCTGGCATTTCGAATTCGTAAATTAATTAAGAACGAGACTAAACTGACTCCATACGAAGAAGTGGAGGATGTTGAACCCGAATCAATATCACATACGGATTGAAAATAAGAACCAATTATTATATCATTTCTCAAAACACTTTCTTGTCATGAATGAAAATATAATCTGCGCTGTTTCTACACCGCCCGGAGTTGGAGGAATTGCCGTGATACGCTTGTCGGGCATGGGCGCTATAGAATTAACCGATTCAATTTTTACCACGACAAAGAATAAAAAACTGACCGATCAACCGGCAAAAACTCTTCACTTTGGGTCAATAAAAAAAGAGGACATAATACTCGACGATGTGTTAGTCTCTATTTTCCGTGCGCCTCATTCTTTTACCGGTGAAGATACAATAGAAATAGCCTGTCATGGTTCAGCGTATATTCAGCAAAGCATATTGCAATTGTTGATAGAAAAAGGTGCAAGAATAGCCGAAGCGGGAGAATTTACCCGCCGCGCTTTCCTGAACGGTAAAATGGACCTTTCGCAAGCCGAAGCTGTAGCCGATTTAATTGCTTCCTCATCAGCCGCATCGCATCGCATGGCATTGAATCAAATGCGTGGAGGTTTCTCGACCGAACTGCAAACACTTCGTGCTCGATTGCTCGATTTTGTTTCGCTTATCGAATTAGAACTTGATTTTAGTGAAGAAGATGTAGAATTTGCCGACCGTTCGCAACTGAAAGAACTTGCTGCCGAAATAGAACAAAAAATTGAGAAACTTTCCGATTCGTTTAGCCTGGGAAATGCTTTAAAAAATGGCATTTCGGTAGCATTGGTAGGAGAAACCAACGTTGGGAAATCAACTCTGCTAAATGTTTTGTTGAATGAAGAAAAGGCGATTGTATCGGATATCCACGGGACAACTCGCGACGTAATTGAAGATACGGTAAACATTCGGGGAATAACTTTTCGTTTTATCGATACTGCCGGTATCCGAAATACAAAAGATAAAATTGAAAGTTTGGGTATCGAACGCACTTATCAAAAAATAGAGCAAGCTTCTATCGTGCTTTGGCTGGTGGACGGCACACAAGTAAGTGAACATATCGAATGGCTGACCGAACGTATCGCTAAACGGGCTGTAGGGAAAAAAATTATTCTTGTATTTAATAAGATAGATAAAATTTCCACCGAAGAATTAGATGTGTTGAATCAACTATTCGAACAATTTGATGCCGAACGAATCCATATCTCGGCAAAAAATAAATTGCATATCGAAGAATTGCAGACAGCACTAATCTCTGCGGCACAACTCCCCGATATTCGCCCTAACGATGTAGTAGTCAGTAATGTTCGTCATTACAGCGCATTACGTAAAGCTCTTGTCTCCATACAACGTGTGATTGAGGGACTGGATAATAATATCTCTGGAGATTTCCTTAGTCAAGACATACGTGAATGCATGAGCCATCTCGGCGAAATAACCGGACAAATATCTAATGATGAGATATTAGGAAATATTTTTAGTAGATTTTGTATCGGAAA
>DAIOHI010000193.1:0-5411 GCA_036744815.1 Paludibacteraceae bacterium | reverse complement strand
ATATTGATTTTATTACTCGTTGATTCGTTATTTATAAACTTATATTTATATCTTGATATAAATTAAGCAGTTGTATATTCATCAGGCTGATGTATTTCGATTGAAGCATGGATTGTTGGGCTGAAAGCAGATTGTTCTTTTCGGTCAGTAAGTCCAATGTATTCTTCATTCCTAAGTTATATTGCTGCTGTATAAGGTCGTAACTTATTTCCAAAGCTTTGTACTTTTCTGATGCCGAAACGTATTGACTTTGTGCCGAAAGCGCATCCTGATACACCGATTCAATTTCACGCAGCAGTGTTTTTTCGGTTTCTATCAATGAGAGTTGAGCCGTTTTTTCGCTCAAAGCCGCTTTTTGTACAGCCGTTTTATTTTCTTTGTTAGTGAAAATAGGAATCTTTACATTCAATCCGATTCCAGCGTTAAAGCCATATTGCATTTGCTCGCCGAAAGCATAAGAAGATTGGTTGTTGTGTCCGCTTCCGGCGCTGGCTTGCAAAGCAACTGTAGGAATATATCCGGCGCGCGCCTTTTCTGTTTCCAGTTCTGCTATTTCGCTGCTAAGTTTCGAAGATTTCATTTGCGGCATAACGAGTAAAGCTGTTTCGTAAACCGATTGAAGGCTTGGAAGTGCTGTCAAAACATCCAGATCATTTAAGTTGGGCGCAATAATTTCCATTTCTTCCGATAGACTTAATTCAAGCAATTGTTTCAATGATAATTTATTACTTCGAAGTGTATTTTGCGCCAAAGTAAGTTGATATTTGTCCGAATTGTATTGAGCATCGAGCTGTGCCAAATCTACTTTCGAAAGGCTTCCTGCCGTAACAAGGGCTTCAGCACGGTCACGCTGATACTTTGATACTTCCAATGTAGCTTCGTTTATCTTTATCGATTCCAATGCGTAAAGTATTTGCAAGTAGTTTTGAAGAATGCTCATTTCGAGTTCTTTTTGTGTTTCAAGCACATCGGCTTTGCCCACTTCTTCCTGCAATTCTTGCTGACGGATGCTTTTTATGTTTTTGCCTCCGTTATACAAAGTCATTGATGAATTGAGACTATAACTTCCTTTGTAAGTATTTACAGCATTTCCTTGCTCCGGAAAAGGTGTTGTGGATAAATCCTGACCAATATTCGCCGATAAGTTCGGGAAAAGCTGTGCTTTAGCTTGTTGTGTGGAAACTTCGTTTTGCTCCAATGTGATTTTACTTTTCTGAACTTGGATGTTGTTATCCATAGCATAACGGATACAACTTTCCAAATTCCATTGCGAAGGCTTCTGTTGAGCCGACAGACTTAGACTTATCGCAAATAATGACCAGAGAAGGAATTTCATCTTTTTCATACCTTTAAAAATAATTTGCTTATTGAATTGCTTAGCTAAATAAGACAATTTTCGATGGGGCAAAAGTAGTTGCAGGAGATGAGCGTAACAATCAATTGCGACGAAAGGATGGATTTCAGCGACAGAAAGTCGATGGTGAGGGATAAAAAAATCCTTTTCAAACGCTCCCAAGTTTTTTGGAAAGAGCGTTTGAAAAGGAAAACACAATCAGATCGAGAACTTCAGAAAGTTAATTCATTAATAATAACTCTCATTCGTTGAAATGAAATTCTACTCTACGGTTGGGTCGATAACTTGTACTAGGCTCTATTATCCGTCCTTTTCCGTTAACTCCAATACGATTTGCTTCAATTCCATACACTTCTACAAGTTCTTTTTTCACTCGTTCGGAACGTCTGAGACTTAAGTCTTGATTGTAAATATCGCTTCCTGTATAGTCACAGAATCCTCTAGCTTCTACCAAGAGATTCGGATTTGCCTTCAGCATTTGTGCTACGATAAAGATGCTTTCTTTCGCGGCGTTATCGAGAGCTGTTTTGTCATGATCGAAGAATACGGTAGGAATGGAAGCGTAGTCTTTTTCCGTCAAGCTCCGTCCCCAAAAATCTACCGCTGTGTTTGGCGGTGTTGTTGCTTCTTTGTCGCGATGATCCGGAACTCCATCCTTGTCCGTATCGGGACCTTCGTTGGATAAAAGCGCTTCGATATCTGCCAAGCGATCTTCTACTCCTTTTAGACGCTTCTCCATTGGATCGAGTGCTTGTAGTTGTTTTTTCAAATCAGCTATAGCTTCAGCTTGATCTTTTAACTCCTGCTTGGCTTGGTCGGCTTCTTCTCTCGCTTTTTTTGCCATTTCAAGAGCTTTGTCGGGAACTATATCTTTATACTCTTCCCAACTAAGATTTCGTGTGTGAGGATGTTTCTTAGCAGCAAACTTCCAACGAAGATTGACCAGACCTACAGAAAGAAAATCGTTAGTAACACCTTTCAAATTTAAGTCTTGTTCGGCAAGTTTTCCACCTTCCATGTCGTCTCTGTTATCCGACGAATATTGTATTCTTAGTCCTAATGCTAAGTTTTTGGTAAAGTTATACTCCAAATTTACAGCTAGAGGAACGGATAGAGAGAAGGATTTTAGTAAATCTACCGAAGGTGGACGGTTGCCTTTTGAAGGAGCGTTTAAAGACGCTGAGTTGTAAAACAGATCCGATTCAAAATAAGTTAAGCCCAAACCTCCGCTAAGCCATAAGCCCCACTTTGTTTTGCTTGTCTTCGAAAATATCGGCAACAAATTAACGCTCAGAGCCGGTGCTATATGATGCCGATTAGAGGTGAAGATATAAGCTTCGTTGTTTGCCGATACAGGATGATAGTAATAAGAAAGCCCTAAACTTACCATGGGATTAAAAGTGTAATCTATTACCGCTCCCAAAGAAAGTCCTCCTCGTACGTTTTGGAAAAAATTGTGAGAATTCGCTTTAATATCTCCATCGAAAGCATTTGTTCCGGCTTCAACGCTAAGTGACCATTTAGATAATGCTACGCTGTCTTTTTCAGCAGCTTGAATATAGAATGGTATCAGTAAAAAAAGACTAGAGTAGATAAAAATTTTCAATTTCATATGTAAAAAATGATATGTTTAAAGAATAAAAATGATATTTAGAATACTTTCTTATACACGAGATAAGAAAGGGATAATAACAATAGAAAGAATAAGCCTTCGGGAATCGAAAGAAATTCAACATCGTCTCCTCCCGGATCAGGAACTCCGTTAGACATCGACACAGCATTGTCACCTGAAGCCTGAAATGGGCTGAAAAAACTTTTGCTATGATTTAGTGCCATGAATCCGTAGGACACTGCTTCAACAGCAGAAACGGATGTAGATCGTATATTGGATACAAAAATTCCTCCTTGTTGACTGCCCGACGACAACGATTCCGGATTTTTACGAAATACAGGAGATGAATTTTCTTCCATTTGTATTTCTTGATGATTAGATTCGTGGATTCGAGATTTTCTTTTTGATAAAATGCTCTTTCTTTCACTTCCCGAAGTAGTAAAAGGCAATTTTTCTTTTTGAGACATGTTTATCACTCGATTTTTTGATCGGTTTGCAGAATGCATATCGTAGGATGGAAGTTTAGAAACAGATATGTCCTCAGCATAGTAATAAACATTTCCGTTTAACGACTTCTCTAAAGAAAAAAATACAAGCGACGCGATAAATATAAAGACACAAGACAGTATTATGATTTTACTTTTCATGATCGTAATTATTTGTAAGTTTATTTTTAAATTATCAATTCCCTACAACGATTTTCTTGTTTACTTGAGTAGTTCCGACATCAATTTTGAGCAAATAAAGTCCTGCAACAAAATCTATCGGGAGACTTGTTATATTTTCAGCCGCAAAAGGAAATGATGCTATCAGACTACCGGACAGGCTATATAAGTATAAGTTTCCGGCTTCCGGAAGGCGATTGTGTACGAAAAGTGAATGCGATTCGATATATGTTGTTATATCAGTTTCCTCTTGGTCACTATCATTCGGATTAACGGTTATTATCTTAAAGCGTTTCGAATCTTCTCCGCCATTTGTTACAAAATTGTAGGTAGTTCCATCAGCGCTAATATCCGTAACACTTCCCGTATGATTATCTAAAAGATAAATTTTAGAGTAAGTGCTTTCTGTTCCGTAATGATGAAAATGTAATGTGTGGTCTGTGTTTTCTTTCGCAGGTTTGACATCAAGATAGACATCGTTTATACTATTAGAAGCATATATTTGATAAACATCATCGCTGCCCAAAACCGATAACTGTAGTTTTTCGCTCGTTGATGAAGTTATCTTAGGTCCATCCCAGCCATTGTCGAAAGTCGGTGTACATTCAGCTTGAGTGAAGAGCCAAACGCGATCGAATTGTCCGCCTCCTGTAAGTGTTACTGTGGTATAAGTATAATTTGTTTCAGCTTTCGAGCGATTTGCGCGTTGTGGCTGAGAGTTTCCTTTAAGACCGAGTTTGCTGTAATTAAAATTCACTGTTTTGCCGTTTGCAGCATCGGGAATTACACCCACCATAAATCCTTGCATAGATGGAATTAAAGCTGTATTAGCAGAGAATCCGGCAAGGTTTTGAGGAATAGCAAGATACTGACCTGGAGCTACGGTGCTATTTTCATCCCATATAGATAGGTTTCCATGATTTCCATATTCTTCGTTTCTCCAATCATTAAAGCTTCCGGTAGTAAATAAATAAACCGTTTTTTCCATACCCACTCCAAAGTTTATATCCGACACTTTAATAGCGGCAGTATATGGATTCGATAGTAAATGCCAGCCTTTATAGTAAGATCCTTCCGTTACGGGTAATTCTCCGGTTGATAAATTGTCATTTACAAGTCTTCCCGAAAAAAATATTTTCTTTGGCACAGGTTGTGTTATTTCATAACCTTTAAATTTTTCAAGAACCGAAGTGTTTGCGAGTGATGTCCATTGTTTTCCTTCTCCCAAAGATTCGGTTTGTTTTGCTTCATCGTAAATACGAACGGCTGAACCGGCAAAAGTAGGATTCGCAATAATAGAATGTACCGGAATGCCAAAATATTGCCAGCGGTATTTGTCGTTTCCTTCACTTTCTGTTCCTATCCAAGCTTTCGACCACATTTCTACTGTAGCAAGTACTTCTTCCGATGTTGGAATATTAGCAAATACAAGTGAACCATTTGGCTGATTTTCGGCTGCTTGTATTAATATGCGATTGTTTCCTCCGGTATTGATGTTTCCGTCCACAGTTAAAAACTTTGCTGTAGGGATTACTAATTTTTTAGTACTCAAGTTGATGAGACTGCCAATAAGTCGCTCCATATCCAAATGCAAATCCCTCACAGCTTCTCCTAAACCATTACCGGAAGTTAGATTATTATCATTGGTAGCAAATTCTACATCTTCTCCCGTTGCTGGAACTATATTTGCTGTCCAATTCTCCGGCTTAGCCCAATCGCTATCTGTACTACCATGCCAATAGTTGCGACAAGAATTTAATAAAGCATTATATGCGTTGCC
>DAIOHI010000192.1:226-5448 GCA_036744815.1 Paludibacteraceae bacterium | reverse complement strand
AAGGCATAATCCGCCTAAAATGATAAGCAATACATCCATTTTCTTCTTTGTTTTTAGAGAGAATAATAAATTTTGCCTGAAAGGCAGTATCTGTATAACCGCATACAAGCGAAGCGCAGTTTGCGGTTAACGCAAATAATAAAATTGCCTATAAGGTAATACTTAGAGCTGTCCTATCTTACAGATAGCTATTTCCTTCTGCTTTATACCTTGGGTCGATGACCAAAGGTTATGAAAATCAGGCTTTACAAGCCATTCAAAATATTTTTGTCATGTATGAAGAACAAAGATACAAAATAGCCTAAATAATAAAGCAAAGATCGTGGTGAGATTAAAATAAGTTGTTTTCGAAAACACAATAGCAAACTCTAAGCTAAAAACAAGGATGCTTCATCAAATACCTGATTGAAAGATTCGGTCACCAATTCCTGATCCACTTTATTATTTGTCGGGAAAGGACATTCGTGAGCATAAGGAAAGTTGAAATCGAGGAGTTTTATCCGTTTCTCCGCCGACTCGTAGCCTAAAGCCTCTTTCACTCCGGCATAAGGTATTACTTTGTCGTTTTTTAGTGAAATGCCGCTTAGCCGCGAGCCTAAGTCTTTGAAAAATGTCAAGCGTTTCTTCTTGTTTTTGTCGGGCGAAATCATGCTGCAAAAAGATTGGTAGAGATTATCTTTTTCCGATGCGCTTCTTTCCGTCTCTTTTTCGAATCGCGAGGTGTAATAATCCAACAATATATCAAAAGCCTTTCCGTCCATAATGCTGCGCGATTGCCCCGACATAAAATTAAAGATGCTTCCACCGCAAAACATAAATAATTTGGAATTCGACAATAAATTGTCCGGATTAACCATAAAAATGATTTGTGACAAAAAAGCTCCGATGGAATAGGAGAAAAAATCAATTTGAGTATTCGCTTCGAAGAGCGGATGTTCGCCTCGCCGGATTGTTTCGAGCAGTTGAACGATATCGAAAAAGCTCTGCCGTCCCGAACTGTAAAATCGATAAGGCTCTTCGCTGATTCGTTCGCTCAAGGCGACGTTGGCAAAGCTCAACGAAGGATCCGCGCCGTTTCGTTGCTTCCGCAACTCTAAAATTTCTTTTGTCTCGCGCGGATTGCACCACCATAGCGGCGAGCGATTGATGTGAAAAGCGATAGGAAACATAATTACCGCTTTCCCTGTTTTGTTGCACAGGTATTCAGCCCAAGGCAGATATTTGCTCCAGTTTCGTTCGTTCAATCCATGTAAAAGAAGTATCGCTGACTTTTGTTTACTCTTTTTTTCATGGAGAAATACAGGGTATTGAAATTCTGAGTTTTCGGCGATGCTTTCATCCGACAAATTTTTATTTCTGTTTACATGATATTCGCTTTCGAAAGAAAAAAAGCGAATGCTGTTTTCCGAATTTTCGATTTTTGTATCTTGTCCCAAATTAAATTGAGAGTTCAGATCGCGGTAGCGTTCAAAATATGTTGCCATAACTTTTTCTTTTTATGCAAAAGAAACACGACAAAGAAGCGAAAGCAAATTTCAGGGAAACTTATGCTCACATTGTGGCGAAAAGTCGTTTTGTGGGGTGAAAAATGAAATAGCGGGGTGAAATTAATGTGAAAATAGGATAATAAATCTTTTCGAATACCCGATATGTGAGTCATTGAAGATGCTTTCTAAAAGAACTTATGCTTTATAGGAGGCATTTTCAGTATGTTTTCGACTATTAGATAATAAATTTACTTAGGAATTGAATTTGTCTGTTTGTTGATAAAACTATACTTTTGCATTAGAATTAATAACTGAAGTTACGCAAGTTACAGAAGTTATAAGAAGAATGAATAAAGAAGATTTCAGATTCAAGAAGGAAGATTTTAGATCCATTCTCTTTTCTGCTCACTGTAAACTGTCCGCTATCATATTGTGTGTAATTTCTTTTATATTCGTCTAACTTGCGTAAGTTCTGTTAATAAATAACTATTTGTGAACCACAACATCCCCAATTATCTGTACGAGAAAAACAATATTGTCAAATTAATATTGTTCACAGCTTTTTTTGCGTTGTTGTTCATCAATATCTTTCAACCCTTCAGCTCACGCGAATGGTATCCGGATATTTCGGAGTTTAAATATTTCTTTTTCTCCAGCCTCATTATTCTTGTCGGGATGCTTGTTGTGGTAATCAGTCGCATGATCATGCATTATCATACCCGGCGTAATACAATAACTTATTGGAAATATATTTGCTGGGTATTGGCAGAGATTTTAGCGATGTCGCTTTTCTATTCTTTGTTTGCAAAGTTTATTCCTGAAAGTGGCGCTAAGCGCGATTTTATGGAGATATTCCAACAATCGACTATTAATACCAGTCTCGTGATATTGCTTCCCTATTCCATCTCTTGGCTTTATTTTTCATGGAAAGATAAGAACAATCAATTGTTGGAAATGGAGACGAAGGAAGATAACGATTCGAACAAGAAAACATTGATCGCTTTTACCGATGAAAAGGGAGAATTGAAGATATCCGTCATGCTCGAAAATTTGCTTTACATCGATTCGGCAGATAATTATATAACGATTCATTATCTGAATAAGTCGAAGCTATCGCATTTTTTAGTTCGCAATTCGCTGAAACGTTTTGAGGAAACTCTTACGAAATCGTCTTCTTTGGTACGTTGTCATCGTTCTTACATAGTTAACTTAGATCGGGTGAAAGTGCTTCGGAAGGCTAAGGAAGGAATTTTTCTTGAGCTGGATGTGATTGGAACTCCGGATATTCCTGTCTCTAAAACCTATTACGAGCAGGTGATGATGAGTTTTTCCCGATATTCGCTTTAAGATAAAACATAGTATAAATCATAATTTTAGCTCTATGAAGCGCATCAAGAATCAACGGTTGTTTCTTATTATCTGCGTTGTGATACTTTCCATGTCCAATGTAGTTTTAGCTGTTCGTTTATTACAAGATAACTCGATTACAAAAACAGAAATATTGGCTCAAAAACAAGAAGAATCCGACAATATGAACAAACAAATTAAAACTAAATCGAAAGTAAAACCAAAATATAAGCTTGGTATTGCGTTAAGCGGAGGAGGAATAAAAGGGATCAGCCATGCCGGAGCATTGAAAGCTTTGGAAGAATATGGAATCAAACCGGATCTGATGTCGGGCGTAAGTGCGGGTTCGATTGTCGCCGCTTTGTATGCCGACGGATATTCTCCCGAAGAAATTGCAGCGTTTTTCGATAATATGACCTTTACCAAAATGGCAAACATCCAACTTCTCGAAGGCGGTTTTTTCTCGATGAAATCCTTCGAAAAATTCTTGTCCGGTAAATTGCATGCCAAGCAGTTTGAAGAATTGCCCGTCCCGCTGCGGATTGTAGCTACCGATTTGGATCAAGGAAGAAGTGTCACTTTTTCTTCCGGTAATTTGACCGAATCCGTTATTGCTTCGTCCAGCATGCCGGTTCTGTTTGCTCCTAAGGTTATCGGTGGCATCAATTATGTCGATGGTGGAGTTTTCAAAAACTTTCCGGTTTCGACCATTCGCGACGAATGTCAATATGTGATCGGCATTAATTGTAGTCCCATCGTTGCCGATAATTATAACGTGAATATCGTAAATGTAGCCACTCGCTCTTATCATTTTATGTTTCGCGCAAATTCTTTGCACGACAGAGAACTCTGCGATTTACTGGTGGAGCCGAAAGAAGTTGGAAATTACGATACCTTCGATGTTGACAAGTCAAGAGAAATATTCGAAATAGGCTATAAAACAACCGTTGAAATGCTGGAAAGTGAAGCTGGAAAAGCATTTTTAGCTCAATTAAAAGCGTCAAAATAAAAGTTTTTCTGTTTTTTGGAAGATACTTTTCACTTTTTATTTGAAAAATATGTGAATGTTACGAAAAACGGAAGTTTATTGTTTTTTTTGATTAATTTTGTATCGAATTAACAACAAAAAGAAGCACGATTTATGTTAAAAGTATCAGAGCGTTTGGCTGCTTTGTCTCCTTCCGAGACGCTTGCCATGTCACAAAAAAGTAATGAATTAAAGGCTCAGGGATTCGATGTTATCAATTTGAGTGTCGGAGAACCCGACTTCAATACTCCCGATCACATAAAAGAGGCAGCCAAAAAAGCGGTTGATAATAACTTCTCATTTTACTCTCCCGTGCCCGGATATCCAGCTTTGCGCAAGGCTATTTGCGATAAATTGCAAAAAGAAAATAATTTGATCTATGCGCCGGAACAAATTGTATGTTCCAATGGAGCCAAGCAATCGGTTTGTAATGTCGTGTTAGCCGTTGTGAGCAAAGGTGACGAAGTGATTATCCCTGCTCCATTTTGGGTAAGTTATCCTGAAATGGTAACACTTGCCGATGGAAAATCAGTAATTGTATCTGCCGGAATAGAACAGGATTTTAAAATTACGCCCGCTCAATTGGAGGCTGCCATTACTCCCAAAACGAAAGCTTTGATTCTTTGCTCTCCGTCAAATCCGACCGGAAGTGTTTATTCTAAAGAAGAATTGAAAGGCTTGGCGGATATCTTGGTAAAATATCCGGATATTGTGATTCTATCGGATGAAATTTACGAACATATCAATTATTTGGGTAAACACGAAAGTATTGCTCAATTCGAAAATGTGCGCGAACGAGTGGTTGTTATTAATGGAGTTTCGAAAGGTTATGCGATGACCGGATGGCGCATCGGGTGGATTGCTGCTCCTAAATGGATAGCTTCGGCTTGTAATACTTTGCAGGGGCAATATACATCGGGACCTTGTTCCGTAGCTCAAAAGGCAGCTGAGGCTGCTTATACGGGTGATCAAGCTTGTGTTTCGGAAATGCAAAAAGCTTTCGAGCGCAGAAAAAATTTGGTAGTTGGGCTGGCTCGTCAAATTCCGGGATTAAGAGTAAACGATCCGCAAGGAGCGTTCTATGTTTTCCCTGATTGCAGTTACTATTTGGGAAAATCTCATAACGGTACAACGATAAATACTTCTACCGATTTAGCAATGTATCTGCTAAGCGAAGCTCATGTAGCTTGTGTTTCCGGTGCTGCTTTTGGTGCTCCTGATTGCATCCGGATGTCATACGCAACTTCCGACGAAAACTTAACGAAAGCTTTCGGACGTATCAAGGATGCTTTAGTCAAATTGAGCTAAAAAAAGAAATTTATAAAAATTATAATTGAGGATTAGAGTATGTACCAGTATTA
>DAIOHI010000192.1:0-216 GCA_036744815.1 Paludibacteraceae bacterium | reverse complement strand
GATGCTTTAGCCAAATTAAGCTAAAAAAAGGAATTTATAAAAATGAAAAGTTGTCTCTAAAACTTAGAGACAACTTTTTTTATATAGAAGCCTTTGTTGATTTTGAAGAAAATTTCTCCTCAGATTATTTTCAGCGTTCCCAAATTTTACTAAGATGCTTGCCTTGTTGTAAGCATTTTTTTATTGTGATATCATATACGCTTTGCTTCGGATATG
>DAIOHI010000191.1:2883-5456 GCA_036744815.1 Paludibacteraceae bacterium | reverse complement strand
ATTAATACGATCAACGATACTTCGATAATGAGTTTCGGCATCGGCACGAGCGGCTTTGGTGTCGCCCGAAAGTTTATCGCCTTTTTCGGCGTAACGTTCCTGTTGCAAATCGGCGAAAGCTTGGTTGGCATCCCTCAACTTATTGAGACGGGGAGTAGCGCCCACAAGCGCGATATCATCCGACAGCGGAGCCAGATTCGAAAGCAGGCTCTCGATAGCCGCCGTTTCTTTTACACTCCCCATTAGAAGGTGATTACCGCCATCCGATTCGGTTTTACGTATTACGAAGATAATACGCTCGGCAGCAGCAACGATCTCGTCTTCGTCTTCGTTGAGACATACTTTTACAAAGGCTTTGAAGGCTGAATAAGCTTTATCGCGCTGCCTGTCGAGGCGGTCGGATTCGGGCGAGAGCTCGCTTGCGGAGTAAACTGCGAAAACCGCTCCGAGCTGCTCCACCGATGCACGATAAGGATCGAAATAAAGAGGAAACAGGGTTTTGACCTTGTGTGTTTCCATTTGCACAAGCGTTTCGTTGTGGAAATTTACGCATTCCGCATTTTGCATTTGCGGCTGATAGAAATTCTTAATACTAGTATTCATAGACATTTAGATTTTTGTGCCAAGAGTCAAAATTCAGGCTAAATCAAATTTTTCTCGTTGGCGAGTTAATATTTTAGAGAATGAAAATTAAAAATAATTCAGAAAAACCTGTTTCAATTAAATAAGTTATTAATTGACTACATTTTTCGTTACGATATAACGAATGATAAGCGCTGAATAATCCACTTGTTTTTAGCTTTTCTAATCAAATAAGAACCACCCCATGTATTAAAAAAATCATTCATTTTGTATGTATCTTTCTTTCCATCAACCCTGAATAATGGAGAAATATGCATTTTATTCAATTCCGTTTCGAATCTATTTTTGTTTTTTACATATTCATCCGGAGCCATAAAAATGATTCTATATCTCTGAGGACTTACTCCAAACAAATCTTCATTGTCAGTAACTATTAAAATTGTTTCTGTCGAATCAGTTACATAGTTAATCGCATCGCTCAGCAATAACATCCCCCTGCCTTCTTCATTATTCCAATCAATTTTTTCGTCTAAATAAGCTTCATATATTCTCGTCTTCTCGGTTTTAGGATAATATTTCCTTGGATTAGAATCAATATTATCTGGAATCCCATCGCCGTCCGTATCTCTATTAAATTTATTTGTATAGAATTTATCTTCGACAATATCTGTCAATCCATCTCCATCACTGTCTTTCGAAATAACATCAATATCAAAAGTCACATAAATCCCATCTTTTACACATTCGTAATAAGGAGATCCACCTGGATGATAAAAAGGAGATAGTTGTCTCAACAAACAAGCATCTATTTCTAATTTTCCTTTTTCTTTTATCAACGGTCTTTGTGAGTAAGATTTTAAATATAGCGGTTGCCGCTGAACAATTCCTGTATAATAATACGACCAATCTTTTCCTCGGTTTTCTGAATATCCAATCCAAATTCCATATTCACCAAAATATTTATTTTCATAGATTGAACTCTTGTAGATAAAAGCTATAATCGAATCCTGTTTATCGTATTTCAATATTTGAGTCTTATCTATTTTACCTATTTTTCCGAAATCAGGATCAATACTTTGCTTAATATAGCCACCGTTTGGCATCATTGATTGTATTGAATCTAAAAAAGGCGATATATATTTACCATAAGAATATGGCTCATATCCTAATTCTGCATACTGTACATTAACTTTGTTGGTTTTAAAATCAATTAAAAAATTGGGTATTTTAATACTATACTTTTATTTTGAATAGCTAGCTTTTAAAATAAATACAGAATCAATGGGTTTAAAAGGTGAGTAAACAGTTTTTTCATTTTTGTAATACTCAGTTTCTTCTTTACTTTTAAATTCGTCTTCTTCTGCAACTAAATTTATACAGAGAATTAGCATTGAAAACATAAAGATTAATTTCCTCATAATATCATGAAATTTTTCGCACACATAACATTACTTATCATCAATAATCGTATTTTTTTGACATTGACATCTTATTCACATTCTCTGCCTATCAACTTATTGATAAGACAAAATCACACGCATTTCACAACTTTAAATGTATTGAGGATGCAAGATTGCACACATTCTTAGGGCTTAAATTTGTTGAGTCAGCAAGACTGTTCACATTCTTTAAGACTAAACTTATCGAGGCTGCGTTTCGTTCACATTTTTTAACCCTCAATTTGTTGAGCCACCAAAATCGTTCACACTCTTTAAGACTTAATTTATTGAGGCTCGATTTCGTTCACACTCTTTAACCCTCAACAAATTGAGGCTCTATTCTGCTCACAATCCTTAACCTTAAAAGCATTGACAGTCTATTTTGTTCAAAATTCTACGAGCTTCAACGCTTCGAAGCCGACTAAATGTAAAGCAACTAAAGGAAATCATCTCTTATTGCCCTGTTTTTACTAATCGAGACGAGGGCAAATATCTTAAATAAGTTTTAAAGAAACAAGAGCTTTACTACATATATACATCTTAAATATATGT
>DAIOHI010000191.1:0-2873 GCA_036744815.1 Paludibacteraceae bacterium | reverse complement strand
CAGTTTATATCATTTTAGAGGATAACGATATCGAAAACGCATCTGTTACCCAACAAATAAAAGCAACAGACAGATAAAATTATCTGTCTGTTGCTTTTATTATTTTTCTGTCTCTATCCTTATTTTATTCTTCTGAGATAGCTTATAACTCTTTATCAACTTTAAGGCTTCGGATTCACTTATTTCTTCTAACCTAGCATATATTGAAATTGAACCCAATCCCATTTTTGTTCGATAATAGTAAATTTTTCCGGCTTCAAATATTTTCCCTGTTAACATTTCGTCAGAGTGGTCGCTATTAAAGTCTAAATTTAGCGTTTTATCTTGACTCATTGTTATTTCATAACTACCTTCCATAAATTTTGAACCATTTACCCAATGTTCTCCTGGGGTGATATTAGTATATCCATACTCTTTAACCCTGAGTACACAAAAAATTTCTTTATCCACAGCAAAAGGAAAATGAAATCCTCTTCCTATCGCATTGAATGGACGTATAACTACAACAACTGCTTTTCCTGAATCAGGCACAATAACATGCTCATTTTTCTGAGACATGACATCTACAACAGCAGCAACAATAAAAAGAAATAAAATAAATTTTCTCATAAAAAAATCATTAGATAATACATAATATTTAATTTTACTTTCATTTTTTCGAAACTAATTTTATTACAATATAATTGTACATAATGAATAAGTATCTATAAATCATGACTACTCTATAAGCTTTTCGGCTGTTGCTTACTTGTTTTATCAATAAATAAACTCCAAACAAAGACCATAATAGTCTCGGTTTGGAGTTTCTTAATATCCAATTATTAGGTTGTATTTTAACGTGTTTTTGTTTGCATTACCGGATACAAATGTATATATTTTTCATTAAAAGCATCTAAAATTCACAAAAAAATCTACAATCCTTTTTCCGACAAATAGCGTTCTACTTCAATTGCTGCCTGACAGCCGCTTCCGGCAGCAGTTATCGCCTGACGGTAGTGCGAATCGGCAACATCGCCCGCGGCGAATACGCCTTCTACATTTGTTCGCGGACTGCCCGGAATGGTCTTGATATAACCCACTTCGTCCGTTGCAATCCATGGCTTAAAAATATCTGAATTTGGCTTGTGTCCGATAGCCAAGAAGAAACCGTCGATATCAATATGCACTTTTTCTTCGTCAGCTTCTCCGCGGCGTTTAATCAAATCGGCACCTTGCACAACGCCATCGCCGGTCAATCCTACTGTTTCATGCTCGAACAGCACTTCTATCTTTTCATTAGCAAAAACCCGGTCTTGCATAATTTTCGAAGCGCGCAGATAATCCTTACGCACGATCAAATACACTTTCGAAGCCAAAGCAGAAAGGTAAGTAGCTTCTTCGCAAGCCGTGTCGCCACCGCCAACAACAGCCACCACCTTGCGGCGATAGAAAAACCCGTCGCAGGTAGCGCAAGCCGACACACCCGAACCGGCATATTTTTGCTCGTCAGCCAAGCCCAAATATTTTGCAGTAGCTCCCGTTGCAATGATCAAGGCATCGGCTAGAATTTCCTTTTCACCATCAATCGTTACTTTATAAGGAGCCGACGACAAATCAGCCGCCGTAGCAGCGCCAAAGCGAATATCCGCGCCAAAGCGCTCTGCTTGTTTTTTCAAATCTTCCATCAGTTCCACTCCGGTTGTTCCCGTTGGGTAACCCGGAAAATTTTCCACTTCTGTGGTGGTAGTTAATTGACCTCCGGGTTGCATTCCTTCGTACAATACAGGCGAAAGATTCGCTCTCGAAGCATAAATTGCCGCCGTATATCCGGCAGGTCCTGAACCTATAATCAGGCAACGTAGTTTTTCCATTTACTATTTTATTATTTACTATTTACCATTTTCGATGAGGTAAGTAGCAGAAAAATTAATACTATATTCCAAGCTATACGAATCAAAAAAAACATCTGTGAAAATCAGCATCATCCATGTCATCTGCGTTCCATGAGATTTATCTCAAATCATTTATTTCCACATTCGGATACTTACTTTTATCGAAAACGAAGATTCTGTCCGACACTTTCACCCCTTTACGAAAATTACTTAACTGAAGCTTCATACTGCTTCCGTTCTTATTCGTTTGGTTTATGTAAACAACATTCTCGCTTGTTTTGTTCAATGCAAGTTCTATCTTCGCAATATCGGAATTGACCGCGGTAGGTATCATTTCTATGTGATGATTTCCATCGGCAGGAGCCTTAGCCACAAAGCGGATAATTGAGCCCGTTCGGAAATTGCTCAGAATAGCCATCTGATTGATATCACCCAGTTCCGACGGGCTTGGTTCGGTTAGCATAACTTCTTCGTTGTCCTCCATATATACCCATTGAGTTTTTCCGTTAAAGAAAACAGCGATACCGTCCGTTTCCATACAGAACTTATTCCCCTTCAAGGTAAATTTCCCTTTCAGCACTTGAGGTTTCGGCAGCGATTTTTCCGCTATCGTAAGTTGGAAATCCGCATCGACAGCTTCGTTTTTTACAGTTGTCAACAACTTATCAACAATCGCCTCAGCTTGCTTGTTGTTTTGAGCTAAAACCGCGTTCGAAAAGCAGAAAGCCAATACAACAACAATCGTATATATATTTTTTCTCATTATATTTATATTTTTAGAATAAAGACTAAAAGACTTCAATCGTTTTCAGTCTCATTCTCAAATTGGCAAATTAGCACTTTATCACATTATAATTTACAGCTGTTTCAACAATTGTTCCAGATGGTATTCGTCCAACACATAGACATCGCGCGCTTTGCTTCCTTGTGCGGGACCTACAACACCCGCCACCTCCAACTGATCCATCAAGCGACCGGCACGATTGTATCCGATAGAAAATT
>DAIOHI010000190.1:4822-5462 GCA_036744815.1 Paludibacteraceae bacterium | reverse complement strand
CATTTAATCCTAATTACAAATCGTCGCAAGCGCGCTCTGTGGATAACTATCCTTACATGCTGGCAAATACAAGCTATCGCCAACAGAGTTTAGATTTGAAAAACGACAAAAGCAAGGTTGATCCACGTTTAAAATTATCAACCGGGCAACCTTATGTGGATGAATACATCAATGAAAAAGGAAATAAAACTTACTACGATCGCTCGACCGAAGTTAATAACCGCCCCGATTTATTAACATGGCAGCATCGGAAATTCACCAATATCCGTGGCGTAGAAATGGGATCGGCTCCCTATGGGAAAAATCAAAGTAGCGACGCAAATTATTTTATAGTGCGTTTGGCTGACATTTATTTGCTTTATGCCGAATTGATAAAAGATGAAAAATCGGATGTAGCTCTTGAATATATCAATAAAGTACATCGCCGAGCTTATGGTTATTCTTCCGACAGTCCTTCTCCTTTCGATTACACAAGTCTTACTGACCGAACTAAAACTGCCGATAGTAATGACCATTTGGCACACGATGTATTGAAATATGAACGATGGGCTGAACTTTTTGCTGAAGGACAATGGTGGTTGGACGTTCGTCGCTGGCGTATCGGACAAAAGGAAGCTGATTTTTACAAAGAAACGCGCCA